>JANMJQ010000076.1:0-28779 GCA_031371445.1 Akkermansiaceae bacterium | reverse complement strand
CAACGCCCTGATCTTTATACACAATTCCGCAGGTGCCAGCCGTGCTTCCGGAGCGCTGGCTTCAGCCGGCGAGTGAGATTCCGGCATTTTGGCGCTCCAACCATCCACGAAGCGCGGGACTCGCCGACTAAAGTCAGCGCTCCGTTCGTGTCCTCCGCCGATCAGTTCCATTTGTGAATAAAGATCAGGGCGATGCCCTGGGCTGGTATGGTTCAGACCGTTGGCCTGAAGGAATAGAACCTTCCCTCAATGCCAATCCTTAAAGGCATTGGGCTAACTTCCGCCACCCCTACCGGGGTGAAGAAGAGCAAAAGGTCAGAAATTGCGGATGTCGTCGCGGTTCACCCTGTCGGTGAGGGTGGTGGTCGACGAACCATCTTTGCCGACAGACCACAGATCGAAATCAGGATTTTGGGTGCTGGAGTTGGCCGTTCCCGAGGCGTTCACGGCGGTCCGGTAACGGTATTCAAGACCCCAAGGATCCAGAATGGTTGAGGTGGCGGAGGCGGGTGCCACAGTCCAGCCTTGCTTGCCGGCGGTAGGGTCCAGGTCAGCAATATAAATCTTTTGGTCGGTGTCCGAAGGAGGGCCCGTGCCGTCTTTGTCGGAATCGAAAAACAAGGCTGTGAACAAATCGTCCGAATAGCCCTTGCCATCGGTGGAGTTGGCCGTCGGCGGATAGGTGCCATTATCCAACTTGTAATCCTCCAGCCCCTTCGAAAGCAGCTCGATCTGGACCTTGGCCTTCGATCGCGCCTGCTTATCCTGCACAAAGCCGAGGCTGCCGATCACCAGGGCGGCCAGGATGACGATGATGGTGATCACCGCCATCAGCTCGATGAGGGTGAAAGCGGGACGTCCCGAACGAGGATTCGATTTCATGATCGCTGGAGGTTGAACTTCGGCGGACGGGCTTATTGGTCACCTATTGGTTGCCCATCGTCGAGATCATCTTAATCAGCGGTAGGAACAATGCAAATACAACTGAGCCCACAATGAGGGCCAGGATGACGATCATGATCGGTTCCAGGATGGAAGTCAGGGCGGTGACGGCGTTGTCCACTTCGTCGTCATAAACGTCCGCGACCTTGAGCAACATTTCGGGGAGCTGGCCGGTTTCCTCACCGACGTCCACCATCGAAATGACCATGTTGGGGAATACGCCGGAGGCCTGGAGCGGGGTAACGATGGTTTCCCCTTCCTTGACGGCCTCATGCACTTTCTCGATGGCGCGGGAGATCACCACGTTGCCGGCGGTGTCGCGGGTGATGTTAAGCGCCTGGAGAATCGGGACACCCGAAGTCACCAGCGTTCCCAGCGTGCGGGAGAAGCGCGAGACAGCGCTCTTGCGTTGGATGTCGCCGAGGATCGGCAGCTTCAATTTCAAATTGTCGATGAAGATACGGCCACCCGCGGTGCGGCCCCACATATTGAACAGAAACACAGTGACACCGAAGGCGATGAAGATGAAGACCACGTTGGGAACCAACAGCGGACGGGCCAGCATGAATTCCGACATGCCGAAAACGATTTGCGAAATCAATGGCAGCGACTGGTCGGTGTTGGAGAACATCTCCTTGAATTTCGGCACGATGAAAATCATGAGGAAAACCAGGATGGCGACGGCGATGAACATAACGATCACCGGATAGACCATCGCCGAAACGATCTTGTTTTTCAGCTTCTGCGCCTTCTCCTGATATTCCGCGAGACGGTTGAGGACGACTTCGAGAACACCACCGAGTTCGCCGGCTTTCACCATGTTGACGTAGAGCTTGTTGAAAATCCGCGGGTGTTGGGCCAGCGATTCGGAGAAGGTCGAACCGCTTTGCACGTTTTCCGCGAGCGCGGAGACCGTGGCCTTCATGACCGGGTTGGGCTCCTGCTTTTCCAAAACGGTGAGACTCCGCAACAAGGGTAGGCCCGAGTCGATGAGGGTCGCAAGCTGGCGGGTGAAAATCGCGAGGGACTTCGGCTTGATGCGGCCGCCGACCTTGCCTTTGGCGGTGGTGGGAGCGGACTTGGCCTTGCTTTTCGCCGCGGGAGCCGCCTTGCCCTTGGCTTTGCCTTTGCCTTCCTCGTTGATTTGGGTCGGATAGAGCCCTTTCGAACGAAGTTGTTGGACTGCTTCCTGTTCGTTGTTGGCGCTAACGGTGCCGGTGGTTTGCTCGCCCTTTGCGTCCAGCGCGGAATATTGGAAATTAGCCATGGGAATGGAGGTTTTTTGAAGTTTTCGTGAAGGGGTGTAAAGGAAACAAGTATCGCACGGATAAATTGCCGCGCCAGATGGGAAGTCGAGGGTTACGTGTATTTCAGCACTTCCTCGATGGTGGTTCCGCCTTGGTAAATATTCCGCAGGCCGTCTTCGCGGAGGGTATTCATGCCCAGTTCGACTGCCTTCTGCTTGAGAACGACAGAGGGTGCGCGTGAGGTGATCAACTCGCGGATCGGATCGGTGACATTGAGCAACTCGTAAAGCCCGCGGCGGCCGCGGTAGCCCGATTGACCGCAGGAGTCGCAGCCCGCGCCGGTGAAAAATTGTTTGTCTCCGAGCTCGTGTGCCGAAACCCCGAGTTGGCTCAAGATCGCCTCGTTCGGCTCATAGGGCGTCTTGCAGTCCTTGCAAATCGTCCGCACCAAGCGCTGGGCCAGAATCCCTTCCAGCGAGGCGGATACCAGGAATGGTTCGCAGCCCATGTCCACAAGCCGCGTTATCGCGCCCGGGGCATCGTTGGTGTGCAACGTGGAAAGGACCAAGTGGCCGGTCAAAGCGGCCTGGATGCCAATCGTCGCTGTCTCCTTGTCCCGCATTTCCCCAATCATGATGCGGTCCGGATCCTGCCGCAGGAAAGCCCGCAGAACGCGCGGGAAATCGAGGCCGATCGCGTCATTGATCGGGATCTGGATGATGCCGTCGATGTCATACTCCACCGGATCTTCCGCAGTCAGGAGCTTGGCATCGATCGTGTTGATGCGGCGCAGTGCGGCGTAAAGGGTCGTGGTCTTTCCGGCACCGGTGGGTCCTGTGACGATGAAAATGCCGTTCGGTTTTTCAATTGTCTCGGTGATGTAATTGTAGATGTGGTCGGTGAGGCCGAGATTTTCAAGCGACAGGTTGACCGAGGAACGGTCGAGCACCCGCAGCACGATGGATTCACCGTGGTGGGTGGGTAGCGAGGAAACTCGCATGTCCACCTGCTTGTCGCCGACCTGTTTGACGATCCGTCCGTCCTGCGGAATCCGTCGCTCGGCGATGTTCATGTTCGCCATCACCTTCACCCGCGAAATGATCGGCATCGAGAGGTGCACCGGCGGCGGGGCCATTTCATAAAGCGCGCCGTCAACCCGGTAGCGGATCTTGAAATCCTTTTCGAAGGGCTCGAAGTGGATGTCCGAGGCCTTCTCCTTGATCGCCTGATAGAGCACCAGATCGACATAGCGGATGATGGGCGCTGAGTTCGCTTCAGCCTCGAGGTCGGCCGTCTTGAGATTTTCTGTGCCGGTTTCAAGCTGGCTGAGGATATCCTCCATCGCCTTGCCTTCACCGCCGTAGCACTCGTTGATCTTGGATTCGACGAGATAGTCCGGTGCGACCACGATGTGAATTTCGCGGCCGAGAGCGAAGCGCAAATCCTCCGGCGTCTGTGGATTCAATGGATCGACCAAAGCGACATAGAGTCCGGTCTCGTCGAAACTCACGGGCAGCGCGCCATGCAAACGCGCGGTACCTGCGGGGACCAATGCGAGCAAGGCCTCGGGCGGCGTCCAGTCGCGCAGATCCACCATGCTGCATCCCAACTCGGACGCCACCACCGGCCAGACGTCATCGCGATGTTGGATGACCTGGAAGTCGGCGAGGATTTCGGCGATCTCTTTGCCGCTGGTGCTGACTTCGGCGAGGATGTCCTGCGCCAGCGTCGCGTCGATGAGGCCGCGCGACTGGAAAAGTTCGATGATCTGTTGGTTGTCCATGGGCGGAAATGTTTTTCGGGATCAATCCGCGTCCGACATGGTGGCGTGCACCACTTCGCTGCCGGCAGTCAGGCCTGACAAGACCTTGCGGATGCCATCTTCGCGCAGGGTTCGCATGCCTAGCTCGCGCGCGCGGCGGCGTAGCTCGGTGGTAGTGAGCCCTTTGTTGATCATGCTGCGGACTTCGTCATCGATGAGGAAAATTTCGAAAATCCCCATCCGTCCTTTGAAGCCGCCACCCCGGCATTTTTCGCAACCCACAGGGCCGAAGATCGTGGCTTCGGTCATGCGCGAGGGATCCAGCGAGAGCGCCCGCATTTCCTTGTCGGTGAGTTCCGCGGGACCTTTGCAAATCGGGCACAATTTCCGCACCAGCCGCTGGGCCAGCACCGCCCGCACGGCCGAGGCGATGAGGAAGGGTTTCACGCCGATGTCCGCAAGCCGCGCGACGGCGGAAGGGGCGTCGTTGGTGTGGAGTGTCGAGAACACCAAGTGACCGGTGAGCGATGCATTGATGGCGATGTTCGCCGTTTCCGCATCCCGGATTTCCCCGATCATGATGATGTTCGGCGCCTGGCGCAGCATCGCGCGCAGGGCCGCGGCAAAGGTCATGCCGATGTCGGCTTTCACCATCACCTGGTTGATGCCGGGCAGCTCATACTCCACCGGATCTTCGACCGTGATGATCTTCTTGTCGGGGCGGTTGATGACGTTAAGGCAGGCGTAGAGCGTGGTGGTCTTGCCGGAACCGGTTGGCCCGGTCACCAGCAGGATGCCGTCGGGAAGACCCAACATTCTCTCGAAGGTGTTCTGGTCGTCCGAGAAAAATCCCAGCTCGGGCAAACCCAGCAGCAGCGCCGTTTTGTCCAAAATCCGCATGACGATCGACTCGCCGTGGTTGGAGGGCACGGACGAGACCCGCAGATCGACCTCCTTGTCGCCCATCTTCAACTGGATACGGCCGTCCTGCGGCAGGCGCTTTTCGGCGATCGACATCGTGCCGCTCATCACCTTGAGACGTGCGATGATGGCGGGCAGAAGCTTTTTCGGATGGGTATCGACATGGATCAGCTTGCCGTCGAGGCGGTAGCGGATGCGCACCGATGTCTCCAGGGGTTCGATGTGAATATCCGAGGCGCGGACCCGGAATGCTTCGGTGAGAAGCTGCATGACCAGGCGGATGATCGGAGCGTCGTCACCTTCGGCTCCGCCGGCCTCAGCATCGCCACCCATCACGGCATATCCAGAGCTCTGTGACGTCGCGACGTCGCCCGCATTATAAAACTGTTTGAGGTGGTCGGTGATGTCCTGTTGCGTCGAGCACACCAAATCGATTTCGCGACCGATGACGTGGGGCAGCGTGTCGAGCGATTCGAAATCCAGCGGGTCGGCCAGCGCGATTGTCAGCGTCCTGCCGTCATCCTGGATCGGAATCACGCGGAATCGCTTGGCGACTTCATCGGAAATCGACTGAGTGATGGAGGGATCGTAGGTGAGATCGGTGAGTCGGACGAAGGGGATGCCTGCATTGGAAGCGAGGGTTTTCGCAACGTCTTCCTGGGTGAGCGCGGTGTGCGCCAACAGGTATTCGACGATGGTTTGTCCGCCTGAGAGGGAGCTTCGCGCTTGGGCAAGTTCGTCGTGGCTGACCGTCCCGGCTTCCGCGAGCAATTCGGCGAGGTATTCTTCGTTGGAAAACACTGGGCTTGGAGTCCGTGAAGGTGGATTTTAGGGGTAGGCACGGCACGGGCCATTGCCCTTGCCGCGTCCTTAGAAGATTGGTCAACCCAAGCCTCCGTTGTCAACCAGCCACATTGCAACGCAACCGGGATTTTTCAAGGATCCGGCGGGTTTTGGCGTGATGTAATCACCATGCGTATGCAAGGGGCCGACTGCGGCTGATAGAAATCGGGCCGCGTTCCGTCGGACGAAGCATTATTGATATTTCTGTTCGATGTCGCCAGCTCGGCAGCGTAACAAGCGTCGGCGCTCCAGCGCAGCGATTTATGCGATTTTCCTGTCCCCTGCTTTTTTTGGCCACCGCGATCGTGGCGCTTGCCCTTCCCGATGCCCCCTCGTCGAAAACCTGGTATGTCGCCCCGGCCGGTGACGATACCGCGTCTGGATCGATGGAACAGCCCTTCGCTTCGGTGCAGCGTGCCCAGGAGGCTGTGTCCGCGGGTGACACGGTTTTTATCAGGGGCGGAACCTACCGCATGCAAGAGTCGCAGGTCTCCCGCCGCCGCCGGCTCTACGCGCGCATCACGGTGCTGGATAAAAGCGGCACCGCGGAAAAACCGATCACTTACCGCGCCTATCAGGACGAGAAGCCGGTCTTCGATTGCTCGGAGGTGAAGCCGCCCGGGATGCGCGTGTCGGCGTTTCATGTAACGGGTTCGTGGCTTCGCTTGATCGGCCTCGAGGTGACCGGCGTGCAGGTCACCCTGAAAGTGCACACCCAGTCGATCTGCTTCGAAAGCGACGGCAGCCACAATGTCTTTGAACAACTGAGGATGCACGACGGCCAGGCGATCGGCATCTATCATCTCAACGGCTCGGACAACCTGTTCCTCAATTGCGATGCCTGGAACAACTGGGACTACACCTCCGAAGACCAGCGCGGCGGCAATGTCGATGGCTTCGGCTGTCATCCCGTAGCGGGTGGCACCGGCAACATTTTCCGCGGCTGCCGCGCTTGGTTCAACAGCGACGACGGCTATGACTGCCTCGGTGCGATGGAGCCGGTTACCTTTGAAAATTGCTGGGCCTTCTACAATGGATTTTCGACCAAGTTCGAGCGCCTTCATGACGGCAACGGTTTCAAGGGTGGTGGTTACGGGGCACGCGATGCCAAGGAACTTCCCGATCCGATCCCGCGCCATGTCGTGCGGTTCTGCGTTGCTGTTAGAAACAAGCAGAGCGGCTTTTACGCCAACCATCATCCCGGCGGCTGTGATTGGATCAACAACACCGCTTTCAACAACGGAACCAACTTCAACATGCTTTGCCGGCTCGAGGACAACGTCACCGATGTCCCGGGTTTCGGCCACAAGCTCCTCAACAACCTTGGCTATGGTCCCAGATCCGAGGTCTCGAACCTCGATGTCCCGAAGTGCGAATTGAGCAACAATTCATTTTCCAGCGACCTCAAGCTGGATGCGAAGGATTTCAAGAGCCTGGATGAAAACGAATTGCTCCGCCCGCGGCAGAAGAACGGTGATCTTCCTGTGATTGAGTTGATGCATCCCGCGGAGAAGAGCGAGTTGCTTCGCATGAAGCCCGCGATGGGAGCCCGCGATGGGAGCGTTTGGGAAATGATTCAAGGAGCGTGGGCGTCCCGCCCACATTCTTCGTTTTTCTCCATTCGCGTTGCTTTCAGCAAATGTGGGCGGGACGCCCACGCTCCTTGAGGTCACGCTTCCGTCTTCGCGGCTTTCTTCGCAGCCGCCTTTTTCGCGGGGCGCGGCGGGAAATCGAAGCCGATCTTGCCGTCCTTGGGATCGAAGGTGAGATAGGCGTCGAACTTGCGCTTGGTGCGGTTGGAGACGAAGCCTTTCATGACATCCGTCTTGCCGGTGGCGATGAGCTTCAGCACCTGCTCGCCGGGAATTTCCTGCTGCAGAATCGACTTGCCGATGCGGATCCCATTGGGGTCCTTCTTGGTGACGATGCCAGGCACATGATAAGCCTTCTCGGTCTGATAGACTTTGTGGATTTGGCCGTCGGCGGTCTTCGCCTCACCCAGCAATTGCTCCTCGGTCAGTTCCGGCGCGCCGTCCTTTTCGTCGTTTTCGAAGACGAAATTGACTTTGAACTTCGCATCGAGCTCGAGGCCCGCGTCGAAGGGTTTGTTGAACTTCGATTTGAATCCGGTGAGAGGGCCGACGAATTTCTTGGTGAACAATTCAACGGCCTCGGCTTCTGTTAGAAGGCGGCCGGCAATGTGTTTCTTGGCCTTGAACTTGCATTCAGGTTCGCGGCATTCGTAGGTCGCGTCGGTCTGCTTGAGCGAAGGCGCGCCGCAGATCGGGCAGGGGACTTTGAGGTCGGCAAACACTTGGCTCTTCGCTTCGTCCGCGGCCTTGCGTGCCTTGGCGACGATGTCGTTGGTGTAAGCGATGATCTCCTTCATGAAATCATCGCGCTGAAGATTTCCCGCTTCCATCTGGCGGAGTTTGAATTCCCAGTCGCCGGTCAGTTTAGGCGAATACAGGCCTTCGATATCCATCTCCTTGACGAGTGAAATCAAACGCATGCCGCTGCCCGTCACGTGCAGATCACGACCGTCGCGGGCGAGATATTTTTGCGCGATCAAGCCTTCGATCGTTGCGGCGCGCGTCGCTGGAGTGCCCAGACCGCGCTCTGCCATGGCTTCGCGCAGGGCTTCGTCGTCGATCAATTTGCCGGCACCTTCCATCGCGGAAAGCAGCGTCGATTCAGTCATCCTTGCCGGTGGCTTGGTTTCCTCCGCAAGCACTTCAACCGATTTCACGGCCGCGGCTTCACCAGCCTTGGCGGGAACGAGTTCGTCTTTGCCAGCGGCGACACCGGTCCGGCGGCCATAGACTTCCAGCCAGCCCGGCTTCACAAGAATGCGGCCTTCGGTCTTGAATGTATCGGTGTCTTTGCCGTGCTCGATCTTCGTCAGCCGCGTCGTTTGCTCGAACTCGGCCGATGGATAAAACACAGCGATGAAGCGCTTCACGATCATGTCGTAAAGCTTCTGCTCGGCATCGTTGAGCTTGGAAAATTTTCCGGTCGGAATGATCGCAAAGTGATCCGAGACCTTCTTGCTGTTAAAGACGCGCGGTGCCTTGTGAAGACGCGGGCCGTTGTCGGAGCCGCCTTTGAGAACCGCTTTTGCATAACCCGCGACATCGAGATCGCTGTTGCCGATGTCCTGCATCGTCTCGCGGACATTCGTTGAATAATCCTCGGGCAGATACCGCGAATCGGTCCGCGGGTAGGTGATCATCTTGTGCTTTTCGTAAAGCGCCTGCGCAAGCTGCAAGGTGCCCTTCGCGGAGAACGGCGCCTCGCGCTGCAAGGTTGTTAGATCATACAACTGCGGGGAAATCTGTGACTGCGCTTTCTTCTCTTCACTGACGATGCCGGTCTTGCCCGTGCACCGTGCGGCGATCGCTTCCGCGGTGGCTTGGTCCCAGATGCGCTCGGGCTTCGAGAGCGGCGCGCTTTCATCTTTCTTCCACGCGACATCGATCCATTTGCCCAAATAATCTCCGGCGCTCACGCCGAAGGTGCCATGGACTTCGAAATACGGTGTCGGCTTGAACGCGCGGATCTCCGCTTCGCGGGCGGCAAGGATCGCCAAGGTCGGCGTCTGCACCCGTCCGGCGGCGGTGATGTTGAAGCCGCCGTGGCGTGAGTTGAAACAAGTGAACGCGCGGGTCGCGTTGAGGCCAACCAGCCAGTCGGATTCAGACCGGCATTTCGCGGCGTCGGCCAGTGGTTTCATTTGCTCGCCGGGACGGAGTTTTTCCCAGGCTGCCAAAATCGAGTCGTTGGTCATCGACTGCATCCACAGCCGTTTGACGGGCTTGGTGATTTGGCCGATTTCCATGATGTAGCGGAAAATCAACTCACCTTCGCGGCCGGCGTCGCAGGCATTGACGATGAGATCGACGTCCTTGCGCTTGGCCAATTTCAAAACCTGCTTGAGGCGGGCTTCCGAGTCGGGGATGGGGTCGAGATCGAAGTGTTCCGGAATCGCGGGCAGGACCTGGAAATTCCAGGGCAGTTTCTTGCCATTGGGCCCCATCGGCATGCGCAATTCGACCAGGTGGCCGACCGCGGAGGTGATCACGGCGGTGTCGTTCTCGTAGAAAACATCGCGGCCGGTGCCCTTTTTGTCGAACTTGCCGAGAGCCTTCGCGAGAACCCGGCCGAGGTCGTTCATGACGCTCGGTTTTTCCGCGATGATGAGTGTTTTTCCCATGGTAAATAGCGTGCCGTTGAGCGGCGACGGGCTGAGGGACTAGGCTCGCGATCCGGGATTTGGCAAGCGGGAAGCTGAAATTTCCGGATCGGGCCGATTCAGCGGCGGGCGTATCGGAATCCCGGGAAAGCCCGCACCAAGCGCCTCATTTCCAGCTTCATCAGGGTTGCCGTGACGACGTGGGCAGGCAGTTTGGTCCGCTCGATGATCAGGTCCACCGGCGACTCGTCCGAAGTCACCGCGGCGAAGACAATCGCCTCTTCCTCGGGCAATTCCGGGGTCGAAGGAGCCGCCTCGAACAAGTCGGCCTGCCGCGCGAAGGGCAGTTCACCCAGGTCGTCCAAAATGTGGCTCGGATCGGCCACCAGTGTGGCCCCGTCGCGGATCAACTGGTTGCAGCCAGCCGACGTCGGCTTGTCGATCGCCCCTGGCACCGCGAAGACCGGCTTGCCATATTCCGACGCGAGATTGGCGGTGATCAGCGAGCCCGACCAAGCCGGGCACTCCACAACCAACAGCGCCCGCGACCACGCGGCGACGATCCGGTTGCGCATCGGAAAAGTCTGCTTGTCGGGCGCGGTGTGCAGCGGAAATTCGGACACCACCGCTCCGTGCCCATCGGCGATTTTCTCAGCCAGCGCGAGATTTTCCGGGGGAAACAACTTCGCCAGCCCCGATCCCAGCACCGCGATCGTCCGGCCATCCGCTGCCACCGCGGCTTCGTGGGCGGCGGTGTCGATGCCTCGGGCGAGCCCGGAAATGATGGTGAATCCCGCCCGCGCCAGTTGGTAGGAGAACTTTTTCGTCGCCTGGGTCCCGTAGTTCGTCGCCCGCCGCGATCCGACGACGCCGATGGCATGCTGGTCGCGCGCTTCCAGTTTTCCCCACACATATAATAGCAGCGGCGGATCGTAGGCCTCAAGCAATGGCACCGGATAGCCCTCGTCTTCACGCGTGATGATGGAAATGCCACGGTCGCTTGCGTCGCGAATCTCGGTCGCTGGATCGGCGTGATCCTGCCACGCGTGCAAAATTTTCGCGATCTCCTCGCCGATCCCGTCCACGCGCATCAGCCGGTCCATGGGGGCTCCGAGGATCGAAACCGGATTGCCCATAGCCTCGATCAAGCGCCGCACGCGGATCGGCCCGATTTTCGGCAGCATATTCAGTGCAACAAGAGCTTCCCGGTCCGTCATGAGATGCCGGAGTCTGCCCATGGAAAGCGAAACCCGTCAAAGGTGCTTTGTGCGGAAAAAATTCGATAGCCAAGCCGCTGCCGATGCGTTTCATCGAACCCATGACCCGATCTTCCATCCGACTTCTCGGGATGCTTGCGCTGATCGCAGGCGTCGCATCCGCCGAGCCGGCCCCGCGCTTGAACCCCGCGCGCTTCATCAATGAGATCAGCGCGTTTGGCTGCCAGGAGCCGGAGAAGCAGGGCATCGTTTTTGTCGGCAGTTCGAGCATCCGCCTGTGGCCGCATTTGAAAGAGGATTTCCCGGGCCTCCCCGTCGTGAACCGCGGTTTTGGAGGAGCGATGTGCAATGACCTCATCGTTTATTTCGAAACCGTCGTCGCCCGCCACGAACCGAAACTCCTGGTCAGCTACGCAGGTGGCAACGACCTCACCCCCGAGGCCCACCTCAGCGTGGACGACGCTTTCAATGACTACGTGAAGTTCCTCGAAATGGGCCACGACCGTTTCCCGGCGATGCGTGTCATTCTCATTTCGGTGAAGATCGCCCCGCACCGCGCCGAGCAGGTTCCACAGGTCCATCAACTCAATGACCGGCTCATCGGATGGTGCACGGGCAAGGACTGGATCCGCTTCGTCGATTGTACGAGCTATCTCGCCGATCCACAAGGGCAGCCCATACCGACCTTGTTTGTGGCCGACCAAATCCACCTGACCCCCGAAGGGTATGCGGGCTGGCGGGCAATTCTGGATCCGGTGCTGCGTGAGGAGTGGGCGAAAGTGAAATAATCGTCTGTTAGGCGAATTCCCATATCACTTGTGAACGATACTTCTCACTCCCCACTGGTTCCCCCACCTGGTCCCTACATATGGGTTCCAGTATATTCCTGATCCCGGTCTTCATTGCGCTGTTGCTCTTCATTCGTAGCTGTTCACCATATTGGTCATAGCGGGCGTTTATTAAGAGATGTAAAAATTCGACCCGCTGTAAAGTCGACTCACAACGCGCATGCAGTCGCTTTTATCGGCCGGATAACGCTTGATCTTCCGCCTTATTCGCGCAACTGAATGGCGTTTCTGGGGTTGTTCACGCCGACCTTCGCTTGATGAAAATGCCCAACATCATCCGCCTTGTTTCCGTCTTGGTTCTCGGCCTCTGCGCGTTTTGCGCCGCAACCGAGCCATCCCGCGTGTGGACTTCCAGCGACGGCCGGCAGTTGACGGGGTCCTTCGTCAAGGCGGACACCGAATTCGTCACGGTGATGCGCGGTAACTTCACCAACACATCGATCCCGCTCGCGAAGCTTTCCGACGACGACCGGAAATTCGTCACCGCGAAAGCCGCGGAGAAGAAAGCCGCGGAGAAGGCGGCTGCTGACGAAATCGAGGCCCTGAAGAAGCCTCTGGGCTCGATCACTTACAAGCTTTCCGGTGGCTCCGAAGGATGGCCCGAAGACCGCCGCAAGCGGATCGTCGATGCGATGGACCAGGGGATCGAATTTTACAACAAGCACGCCAACTTCAAAAAAGAACTCACCGCCAACAACAGCCCCGGCACGCCGACCGCGGATTCGAACATCACCGGCTGGATCAATTGGGGTGGCGCGATCAGCCGGCGTGTCGCGCTTCATGAGATCGCTCACACTCTAGGCATCGGCACCGCTGAGAACTGGCAGAAGAACATTAAGGACGGCCTGTGGATTGGAACGAACGCGCTCGACCAGCTTCATGAATTCGATGGTGAGAAGGCCGTGCTGCACGCTGACCGCCAGCACTTCTGGCCCTACGGTCTCAATCAGGACAACGAGTCCAGCCCCGTCAACGACATCCGCCATATCAAAATGGTGGAGGCGATCCGCAAGGATATGGGGATAAAGTGAGGAGTTTTCAGGTTCAAGTTTTCAGTTTTCAGTGGAAGAACGTGTTTCTTCTTCACCTGAGAACTGAACACTGAAAACTTAAACACTTAAAAGCGACTCGTCCCAGTCCTTCCACACCGGATCGAGATGTTGGGATCGTAACATCGCCGCGACTTCCGCGGGGCTGCGGGTGTCGTGGATTTGAAATTGTTCGGTCGCCTTGTCGGTGGCGGATTTGTCGGCGATTTCTACACGCCGGCCTTTGACTGTGAGATGCAGGTCTTCACTGCCGGCGCCGGTATAGCCGCCGGGTTCCGTGCGGGCGCCCGCCGACATGTGGGTGACGCCGAGGGTTGCGATGGCATCGCGCAAGGCCGCGGGTTCACGCGTTGAGACCACGATGCCAGCTTGTGGAAAGAGGATGCGGAAAACGGCGATCAAGCGCACGAAGGCCTTGTCCGGAAGATAGAGATCCGGATCCGGTTCATACTGATAATTTCCCGCATACGGACGCATGCGCGGAAACGCGACGGTGAACTGTGCTTTCCATGCCTGCTTGTATAAATACTCGAGATGCGCGCAGAGGGCGAGCGCTTCGAATTTCCAATTGGCCAAACCAAACAACGCGCCAATGCCAATGCGCCGGAAGCCACCGGCGTATGCGCGTTCGGGGCAATCGAGACGCCAGTCGAAATTCTTCTTCGGCCCGGCGGTGTGAAGCTGTTGGTAAGTTTCGCGATGATAGGTTTCCTGATAGACCACCAATCCTTCCGCGCCATGGCCGACGATTTCCGCGTATTGGTGGTCTTCCATCGGCCCGACTTCGAGTGCGAGTGTTGGAATGAATCCTTTGAGCGCATCGAGGCATTCCTGCAGATAGCCATCCGATACAAACTTCGGATGTTCGCCGGCGACTAACAGAATGTTGCGGAAGCCAAGGCCGTGCAAATGCTTCGCTTCCGTCACGACCTGATCAACTGTTAGAGTCGTGCGCAGGATCGCAGCATCGCGCGAGAAGCCGCAGTATTTGCAATTGTTGACGCATTCGTTCGACACATACAGCGGTGCGAACAAGCGCATCGTCCGACCGAAATTCCGCCGCGTCAGCTCGCGGCTGCGGACGGCGAGATCTTCCAGCGGGCCGCCGGCTTTTTCGTCGAGCAAGCGTTCGAAGCGCCGCATCAAAGGCGTCGGTCGTTTCAGCAGCTCGGGGAAAACATCGGCAAATGCCATGACGCGCGGAATGTGCGGCGGATAAGCCCGGTGGTCAAAGAATTGCGTCCGTGGGACGCAAGGTTATGAGTTATTGGTGATTGGTTATTAGGGGAAGAAGGGCGCAGGATGCCATCTTCACTTCCCGTCTTCCATCCCCTATCTCCTATCCCCGATCTCTTCCTTCTCAACAGGCGGACTGAAGATCCGCGTTCCAATTAATACAACCGGTGCGCGCGGTAGTAGTTCGCGAGGCCGGTGGCCACCGAATCGGCGTATTCGCGGAAAATGGAGGGCTGCATTTTTCCGCCGATTTCCTGAAGCCCTTCGAAATCGCCAGCCTGGATGCGCGGGTAGTCGATCGTGGAATTCATGGTATAGGGCTCCATGTAGATGACCGGGCAGTTGTAGAGCCGGTTCGCAAGCAGGTTGCGGATCCACAGGTAAGGATTCCCCGGGACAGCGCGAACGTTCGGGGAAAATGGCAGATACGAGTAAGCCGGTAATTTCGCAGTGGTGGCGAAGGATTCCGCGATGCTGGTGCCGACGAGCATTTCCTGGTCGTGGGTGCGTTGGAGCAGCTTGTGGAGAAGCGCGAAACGTTGGTCGGCGAGCGCCACTTCGTCATCCGTGTAAGCGCCGTTCAGCAGGAGGTGGAGATGGGTGTGGTCGATGAGCGTCGGGCTGTTCGGATCGCCCCATGCCTCCGCGTTGAAGTGGAGGCAGATCACGATATCGGGCTTGAGAACCAGATTGACCCGGTCCGCCCTCGCCCGGATTTCGGCGGTGCGATAGAAGAGGCGCTCGGCATCCTTGCGTGCGGCCAGCGGGTCGGTGGTGGCGGTGCCGGGAGTGGTCGTGAACTTCGCCAAATCATCGGGACGCAGCGAGGTGACAGGTTCCGTTTTGTCACGCACCAGCGAAACGGTTGCGCCCAGGGCCTCGAGTTTTGGCTTCAAAAGGTTCGCGACCCGCAGCGTCATGTCGCCTTCGCAAACGGGACTGCCGTTTCCAACGACGAACCAGCGTTCTTCCATCTTCGCCCATTCGCCGCCGATGTGGCCCGGGTCGAGGGCGATCTTGAGGCCATCGAGCGGCCGGTCGGGAGCGGCGGGTGGCAGTTCCGCGGCCGTCCGCCAATGCCGGCGAGCCGAAATTTCCGCGCCCGGGGTGGAGAAGCGGAGTTCGAAGGGCGGCTCGCTGCCCCCGGTTTTGACGATCGCCGCGCTGTCCGTGATTTCGATAAAATTCCGCCAGGCGTTGCCGGTGGTGAAAACGTCCGCAAGCAACCGTTCGAATTCGCTGCGGCTGATGGTGTTCTGGTAAATTTCCAGCGCGCTCCAGTCCGGCTTTTCGGCCAGCATCGACAAGGCCGGTGCCTCGGGTGCGGTTTCGCCCGGCAGCGGGGTTTTGTGGACCGGTGGAAATTTGGGAGCCGAATTCCGATAGGCCAAATACGTCATCGGGACCGCCGCCGCCACGAAGGCGATGGTGAGAATGATCGGAAGATTGAGCCGGGAAGGGTAAGACATTCGGAAAATGGATTGTCGGAACGCGGCGGAACGGCGAGTTTGCGGCAGGGCGCTTGAGTGGGGCTCTAACAGGTTATGGCAGCGATTCGTATTTTATTCCTAGGCGATGTGGTTGGCGAGCCCGGACGCAAGGCGGTGATCGAGCAGTTGCCATTGCTGAAACAGTCCGAAGAGCTCGATTTTATCATCGTCAACGGCGAGAATTCCGCGGGCGGGAAAGGGATCACGCCGAAGATCTGCATCGACCTGCTGCGCGCCGGCGCCGCGGTGGTGACGACCGGCGACCATGTCTGGGACCAGCAGGAGATTGTTGACTATTTTCCAACCGAGCCGCGCTTGTTGCGGCCGATCAATTACGTCGAGGGCACGCCGGGAAATGGCAGCGTCGTTTTGGAAACCGCGAAAGGAAAAGTGGCGGTGATCCAGGCGCAGGGCCGCTCGTTCATCCAGCCGCCGCTGGAGAATCCGTATCTCATCGTTGCGGCCGAGGTGGAGCGGCTGCGCGGCGGGGGAATTCGCGTCATCGTCCTCGACATGCATGCGGAAACCACCAGCGAAAAGATCGCGATGGGCCGCATGCTCGATGGCAAAGTCTCGCTCGTCGTCGGCACGCACACGCATGTCCAAACGGCGGACGACACGATTTTTCCCGGTGGCACCGGATATCTAACAGACGCCGGCATGTGTGGTCCCGACGAGTCCGTCCTCGGCCGCAGCATTGAGTCCGTGGTGTGGCGTTTCCAAACCAACCTGCCCACCCGTTTCCCCATCGCCAAAGGACCTGTTAGATTGTGTGGAGTGATTGTGGATGCGGATGCGGAGAGTGGAGCGTGTGTGGCAATCAAGCGGGTGTCGTTGTTGCTGCCTGAGTGAATTGAGCCGAGAGCGAAGAGCGAAGAGTAAGATGAAGAGCCTCCTGAAGGAGGGACTACGTGCGAGGAGTGCGCTCATTTCTGATAGCTCCGAGCTCATCACTCCAGCACATCGCCGCGCAGATAGGTGATGCGCATTTTCGTGCCGACGAGGTGCATCAGCAATGCGGTGTTCTTGTGTTCCGGTGGAACGTTCACCAAGGCAATGCGGCGGCCGTCCAACCGTGCTTCCGCCTGGCCGTTTACGCGGGTCACCTGCAGGATGTGCGGGGTGGTGGGAGAGGTGACAAAAGGTGGCTTCGGTAGGACGAGAAGGGTGCTTGGGAAAGGATTGACTGCCTCCCACACGACATCGCTCGCGGGTTCGGATGGTCCGGTATATAGCGCTTCGACTTTGGGAGGGTCCTGCAAGGTGACGTCTCCATAGCTGATTTGGATCAGCAGCAGCCGGGCACCGAGCGGGGGACTGATTCGTTGGAACTCGCTTCCGTGGTCCAGATCGATCAGACCGAAAGTGAACTGCCGTTCGTATACGTTGCTGATCCCCGTTCCCGGAAGGCCCGAGCAGCTGAAATGGATTTCGACGCAGAAGCCCGCAAAAGCTCAATTCAAAAGATGAAGAGCCTTCCTGAAAAAGGGACATACAAAGCGGCCCCTCGAATTTCCGATATTTCGGTATCCAGAAGCGGAACGTCACCTTAAGAGGAGGTCAATGAGTTCGGAACTGCAATTTGATCGCGCGGAATTTACGGAGACTCCAGTGCGGGCCTGCGGCTCGTGCAAGGCACCCCTTTCCACCGAGTATTTCGCCGTCGATTCGCAAACGCTGTGCGGAAATTGCGCCGCGCAAGTGCGGACCTTGTTCGCGGGCGAAGGTTTGGGGGCGGAACGCTTTTTGAAGGCGGTTCTGTTAGGGATCGGGGCTGCGGTGGCGGGCGCGGCGGTCTATGCGGCAATCATGATTTTCGCCAACAGCGAGTGGGCGTTGATCTCCATTGCCGTCGGTTGGTTTGTGGGTGCGGCGGTGCGACGCGGGTCGGCCGGGCGCGGAGGTTGGCGCTATCAGTTGCTTGCGGCCTTTCTCACCTACACTGCAATCTGTGCCGCGAATGGAGCCGCGGTCTGGTCGCAGGCGGCGGCCGACGAGCGTTCTGTTAGATTGCTGGTCGCTGTTGTGATCAACGCTTACGCGATTCCGTTTTTGGAGGGTGCGCAAAACATCATCGGCCTGCTGATCATTGGATTCGGCGTTTGGCGGGCTTGGCAGATGAACCGCCCGGTCCGTGTGGAAATCACGGGGCCGCATGCCATTGTCCCGGCACCGAACCCTCAATCGTTGCCGGATGCAGCACCCTGAGGAAATCCCGCGGCTGCCGGTCCGCTGCCGTAGTTGCGGCACGGAGCTGGCGGCGGGTCTGTTGGCTTGTCCGTCCTGCCATGCACTGGTGCATGCGGAACGGCTGGGGCAATTGGCCTACTCCGCCGAACAGGCGGGAACGGCCGGCGAAGCGCTCGTTTGCTGGCGCGAGGCATTCGAATTGCTGCCGCCTGATACGATCCAGCAGCGCGCCATCGTGGGCAAGATCGATGCCTTGGTGAAGCAACTGGATCACGTCCAGCCGCCGAAGCCCAAGTCGGCGAAGGGCAAGGTGGCGGCTGTAGGGGCCTTTATTGTTTTCGCTCTCACGAAGCTGAAATTTCTCGCACTGGGACTCACCAAAATGGGGACCGTGCTCTCGATGTTTCTCTCCTTCGGCGTCTATTGGAGTCTCTGGGGTTGGAAATTCGCGGCGGGCTTCATTCTGTCGATTTATATTCATGAAATGGGCCACGTCGCCATGCTCCGGCGTTTGGGTGTGAAAGCCAGCGCGCCAATGTTTATTCCGGGATTCGGCGCCTTGATCCTACTGAAGCAAAACCTGCCAACGCCGCGCGAAGATGCCCGTGTTGGCCTCGCCGGACCGATCTGGGGGCTCGGCGCCGCGATCGCCTCATGGCTGTTAGGGCTGGCTTTCCACAGCGATATGGCCATCGCCATCGCGAAAGTGGGTGCCTGGATCAATTTGTTCAACTTGACGCCGATCTGGCAGTTGGATGGTTCGCGGGCTTACCGCGCTTTCAGCCGCAACCAGCGCATCATCGCCCTGGCTGCGGTCGGAGTGGCGATCTTTTTGGCAGCGGGAGATGTTCATGGAATTTTGTTCGTGGTCCTGGCCTTCGGAGTGTTCCGCTTGTTTGAAAAAAACATCGGAAAAACCGGCGATACGCGGGCGCTCGTTGAGTATGTTCTGTTAGTCGCAGCGCTCACCGCACTGGCTTCGCTTCCTGACAAGATCTAACTGAAATGGAAATTTCAAGGAAGCTTACACGGTTGGCGATGATCGCAGGTCTAACAGGACTGATCGCGTTGACGATTTGGCCCTATCATGATGGTGCACTGAGATATGGATTGCCGATGTCGCTGTTGCTGACGTTATCCGCGGGCTGGTGGTTCTTGCGGAAGACAAGGTGGAGGTTCGCGACGCTGCTACCGCCATTGCTCATCGTCATTCCGTTTTGCCTGCCGGCCAAGCCCATCGATCCGGTGACCTTGCGGACGAGCTATGTGGCAGCGATGGGCCGATTGGAAGGCGTGCGGTATATTTGGGGCGGCGAGAGCCGTTGGGGCATCGATTGCTCGGGCCTGCCGCGGCGGGGTTTGCGGGATGCCTTGTGGGAGGAAGGCTGGCGGAATGGCAACGGCGCGGCCTTCCGTGAATGGGCACGGCAGTGGTGGTTCGACACGAGCGCGAAGGCGATGCGGGAAGGTCACAAAGGTTTTACCCGCCCGACCGGGGTTGCGGGACGCCTGCGGGATCTTAAGGTGGCCGAATTGCAGCCTGGTGATTTGGCGGTCACAGCGGACGGCCGGCATGTGATGATCTATTTCGGAAGCGGAAAATGGATTCAAGCCGACCCGATGGCCGCGAAAGTCACCATCGCTTTGGCGGAGGAGCGGAACTATTGGTTCATTTCCATGGTAACGGTGCACCGGTGGGCTTTGCTCGAGTAGAAATCGAAACGCGGGGGGAGGGGGCCGCGCCCTCGCGTGTGATTTCCGGCGCCCTCGCCGGAAATGACGTGTCCGAGGGAGTTTGAGGGGTGGGTTCCGAACTTAACTTTTGTTGTTTGAAACGCGTGGTTTCGGCGCGGGCGCCAAAATCGACCCGCGAGGGCGCGTGTGCTCCCCGAAAACGTCCGAATCAGTGGAATTTCAGGGGATTCCGACAAATCTCCTTTTCAATGAGTTTTTTTTTGACAGAGTGGAGGGCTTTGCTACGGTCCGCCCGCTCTTCCCCACATCCAGTCAGGGGTACCGCGCCTTGTCCCCTCGAAACGGGATCGGCCGCGGTGTTTTTGTCGGGACGCAGGAAGGGCAAATCATAGCGATTGCTCGCGTAGCTCAGGGGTAGAGCGCATCCTTGGTAAGGATGAGGTCGGGGGTTCGAATCCCCCTGCGAGCTCCAGGGCAACCACGAAAAATCTCACCGTCTCACAAGAAACACTACCACCATGGCAAAAGAAGCATTCCAGCGCAACAAGCCGCACGTAAACATCGGCACGATCGGTCACGTCGACCACGGCAAGACCACGCTCACCGCGGCGATCACGAACACCCTCGCAGAAAAGGGCCTCGCCCAGAAGAAGAGCTACGCGGACATCGACGCGGCACCCGAAGAGCGCGAGCGCGGCATCACGATCAACACCGCCCACGTGGAATATGAAACGACCAAGCGCCATTACGCGCACGTCGATTGCCCCGGACACGCCGACTATGTGAAGAACATGATCACCGGCGCCGCGCAAATGGACGGCGGTATCCTCGTCGTTTCCGCCGCCGACGGCCCGATGCCACAAACCCGCGAGCACATCCTTCTTGCCCGTCAGGTCGGCGTTCCCGCTCTCGTTGTTTTCATGAACAAGGTTGACCTTGTGGACGACGAAGAACTTTTGGAGCTCGTCGAAATGGAAGTGCGCGACCTGCTTTCCATGTATGAATTCCCAGGCGACGAGATCCCGATCGTCAAGGGTTCCGCGAAAGCCGCCCTTGAAGGCGACGCCGCCCAGATGGAAAACGTCATGAAACTCATGGACGCCGTGGATTCCTACATCCCCGAGCCTGAGCGTCCGATCGACAAGACCTTCCTGATGCCGATCGAAGACGTGTTCTCGATCGAAGGTCGGGGAACGGTCTGCACCGGCCGGGTTGAGCGCGGTATCATCAAGAAGATGGAAGAAGTCGAAATCGTCGGCATCCGCGACACCCAGAAGACCACCGTCACGGACATCGAAATGTTCCGCAAGCTGCTCGACGAAGGTCGCGCGGGTGACAATGTGGGCCTGCTGGTCCGCGGTCTGAAGAAGAACGACGTCGAGCGCGGCCAAGTCATCGCCAAGCCCGGCACTGTGAAAGGTCACACGATCTTCAAGTCCGAGATCTACGTTCTTTCGAAAGAAGAAGGCGGGCGCCACACCCCGTTCTTCTCGAACTATCGTCCGCAGTTCTATTTCCGCACCACCGACGTGACCGGCAGCATCAAGCTTCCTGAAGGCGTTGAAATGGTGATGCCCGGCGACAACATCAACCTTGAAGTCGAGCTTATCACTCCGATCGCCATGGAGCAAACCATGCGCTTCGCCATTCGTGAAGGCGGACGCACCGTTGGCGCCGGCCGGGTGGGTGAGATCATCAAATAATTCCAGGCAGCGAGCAGTGGGTGTTCGCATCCGCTGCTGGATTCTCAGGGCACTCCGGTAAAACGGAGTGCCCTCAATTCGCCTCAACGCGTCAGTAGTTCAATTGGTAGAGCGTCGGTCTCCAAAACCGAATGTTGTGGGTTCGAGTCCCTCCTGGCGTGCCATTTCCCTTTCAGTTTCACCTTCAAGCGACAACATGTTTTCCAAGATTTCCAACTTTCTGAGCGAGGTAAAGGGCGAGCTGCGCAAGGCAAGCTGGCCTTGGGAATCGGACCCGAAAATCAAGGGGGTCAAGAAATACAGGGAGCTCATTGATTCAACGATCGTCGTGCTCATCGCGATGATCCTGCTGGCGGGCTTCGTCCAACTCTGGGACCTCATCCACGTCCAGATCGTGAGCCTTTGCACCAACTTCAACTGGGGCCGCTGAGCCGCTGGAGCCAAAATCGTCCCAACCCTTTTCCGACCCATCTTTCATGTCTGACACAAAATCGTTCCGCGACCAATGGTATGTCGTCCAGGTCCTTTCCGGCCAGGAAGGGAAGGTGCGCGACCGCATCCAACGCAATGCCGAGGCCGAGGGAATGACCGAATACATCCGCGAGGTGCTCGTGCCCACCGAAATGGTGTCCGAAATCCGCCGCGGCAAGAAGACCGAGACGAAAAAGAAATTTTTCCCCGGCTACATCATCGTCAACATGAACCTCGCCGACGAGGACAACCAGCTTGTCGAGAAGACCTGGTTCTTCATCAAGGAGATGGAAGGCGTGATCGGTTTCGCGGGCACCAAGGACCGGCCGACGCCGATGCGTCCGCGTGAGGTCGAGGCCATGCTTTCGCAAATCAAGGAGCGCGAGGAAAGCGTGCGTCCGGCGATCAGTTTTGAGGTCGGTGACACCGTCAAGGTGGCCGATGGTCCGTTCCAAAGCCAAAACGGCGTGGTCGAGGAAATCGACCCCGAGCGCGGCAAATTGCGGGTGTCCGTTTCCATCTTCGGCCGCAGCACCCCGGTGGAACTCGAATATTGGCAGGTCGAAAGAGCATAATTCTCTGGACCTGCGGCGCTGAATATCCAATCACCCCCCTCCCAAACGTAAATTTTCACATATTATGGCTAAGGAAGTCGTCAAACTCATCAAACTCCAGATCAAGGCTGGAGCTGCAAACCCCTCTCCACCAGTGGGTCCGGCCCTCGGTCAAGCGGGCGTCAACATCATGGCGTTCTGTAAGGAATTCAACGCGAACACCCAGAACCAAGCGGGTGACGTGCTGCCGGTCGTGATCTCGGTTTACAAGGACAAGTCCTTTTCCTTCATCACCAAGAAGCCCCCCGCGGGAAATCTTTTGAAAAAGGCTGCGGGTCTTGCGTCCGGTTCCAAGGAAGCGAACAAGATCAAGGTCGGAAAAATCACGAAGGCCCAGCTCATGGAGGTCGTGAAAATCAAAATGCCGGACCTCAACACCAAGGACCCCGAAGCCGCCTGCCGCATTCTTGCCGGCACCGCGCGCCAAATGGGTCTCGAAATCGAAGGCATGTAATCCATCTCCGCCGCGGAATCTCCGGATTTCACGGCAGCCGCAAGAGGATCCCGCCATGCGGGGTCCGCCCGAATTGCAAACCAACACGAAAATGTCGAAACACCGCAGCAAACGCTACAAGAAGGCAGTCGCCCTCGTCCAAACCGGCAAGAGCTATTCGCTCATGGATGCCATCAGCGCCATGAAGGGATTCCCGGCGCCGAAGTTCACCCCCACCGTCACGCTTTCCTTCCACCTCGGAGTCGATCCGCGGAAGAGCGACCAGATGGTCCGGGGTTCCGTCTCGCTTCCCCACGGCACCGGCCGCAACGTGCGCGTTGCCGTCTTCGCCTCCGGAGCCGCCGCCGAAGCCGCGAAGGCCGCCGGTGCGGAGTATGTCGGATTTGAAGATCTCATCGCCAAGGTCCAGGGCGGCTTCACGGATTTCGATTCCGCGATCGCCACACCGGACGCCATGACCGAAGTTCGTAAAATCGCCCGGGTTCTCGGACCACGCGGGTTGATGCCGAACCCGAAGACCGGCACCGTCACCGACGATGTCGCCAAGGCAGTCAAGGAAGTGAAAGCCGGCCGTATCGATTTCAAGCTCGACAAAAACGGCAACGTTTCGGGCTCGATCGGCAAATCCACTTTCGAAACCGCCAAGTTGGAAGAAAACGCCCGTGCCTTCGTAGATGGTGTCGTCCGCGCGAAGCCCGCTTCGGCGAAAGGCAACTACATCCAGGGCGTCACGCTCGCCGCGTCGATGCTGCCAGGCCTGCCGCTGGAAGCTTCGACCTACACGAAAATCTCCGCCTAACCCCAGCCGCCACGACCATGAATCCCGACAAGAAAATCATCATCAACGGCCTGCTGGATCGCGTCAACGCGTCGCCTTATCTGATCGTCATCGATTACACCGGGCTCACCGTCCAGCAGTTCACCGAACTCCGCAACCGCCTGAATGCAGGTGGAGCGAGCTGCACGGTCGCGAAGAACACTTACATGCGCAAGGCACTGGCCGAAGCGGGCATGCCCGACATCGGCGCCGAGCTGACCGGGCAAATGGCCTACGTCACCGGCACTGCGGAAGTGTTTGCCGCAGCGAAGGCGATCAAGAATTTCGAAAAGGAATTCAAGAAGCCGGAAATGAAGGTGGGCATTCTTGGCAATGCCATCCTCGATTCCGAGCGCCTCAAAATGATCGCGGACATCCCGTCGCGCGAAGCGGTGCTTTCGCAATTGCTGGGAACCATCCTCGAGCCTGCCTCGCGGATCGCCCGCATCCTGCAAGCGAAATACAACCCGGAGGGCGGAAGCTCTTCCGAAGATAAACCGGCCGCGGAAGCGGAAACACCCGCCGCGCAAGTAGCGGAAACCCCCGCCGCGGAAGTAGAAGCTCCGGCCGCGGAAGTAGAAGCTCCGACCGCGGAAGCGGAAACGCCTGCTGCCGGCTAACAATCTGAACTGAAGGTGATGGCGGCTCCCGTTGTCACCCGAACCCATAATGGTTCCTCGTCGGGGCGGCGGCTGCCGCACTGAAATTTCCGGAGGCTCCGGAAGCGACGATACCGAACAAGGAGAAATACAAAATGGCTAACATCGCATCACTCGTAGAAGAACTCGGCAAGCTTACCGTTCTGGAAGCTGTCGACCTCGTCAAACAACTTGAAGAATCCTGGGGCGTTTCCGCCGCTGCACCAACCGCTGCGGCTGGTCCTGCTGCCGGTCCTGTCGAAGCCGTCGAAGAAAAAACCGAATTCGACGTCGTCATCATGGAAGCCGGTCCAAACAAAATCGCCGTCATCAAGGCGGTCCGCGAGGTTGCTCCCGGACTCGGACTTGCGGACGCGAAGAAGCTCGTCGAAAGTGCGCCCGCCAAGGTGCTCGAAGGCGTTGCCAAAGAAGCCGGCGAAGCCGCCAAGAAAAAGCTCGAAGAGGCAGGAGCCAAAATCGAACTCAAGTAAACTCTTTCGGATGGTCCCGGGACGGAGTGATCCGTCCCGGGATTTTCCGTCGAAACCGGCGGGAGATTCTAACAACACAGCAAGGTTTTCCCGCCGATTCCGACTCTCCATTTCAACGCTTGATCCACCCTGCCTGAGACCGTTCGCGGCTCGGGCTCAATTTGTAAGAAGCATACTACCTAACGACCATGGCCGAACGTCTCTATTTTGGAAAATTTGAGGAAGTCATTGAACCCCCAAACCTGATCGAAGTTCAAAGCCGGTCCTACGATGAGTTCCTTCAAAAGGAAAGCTCCCCCGCCGACCGGGCCGACGCTGGCTTGCAAGCGGTGTTCCGTGAGGTTTTTCCGATCAAGAGCTACGACGAAGCGATCGAACTCGATTTCGTGAGCTATGACATCGAGGATCCCAAGATCACCTCGCTCGACTCGCTCCGCAACAGCGAGAGCTTCAGCGCGGCGCTCTATGTGACCTTCAAGCTGAAGGATGAGACCGGCACCAAGAAAGAGCGCGTTTACATGGGGGAACTGCCGATGATGACCCGCCGCGGCACCTTCATCATCAACGGCGCCGAGCGCGTCATCGTTTCGCAACTCCATCGTTCCCCGGGTATCTGCTTCGAGACTTCGCAACACTTGAACGGCAAGCTGCTGCATTCGTTCCGCATTATCCCTGACCGTGGATCCTGGTTGGAAGTGCAGTTCGACACCAACGACCTGCTTTACGTTTATCTCGACCGCCGCCGCCGCCGCCGCAAGTTTTTGGCGACGACGTTCCTGCGCGTGCTCGGTTATCCGACCGACCGCGACATTGTCGGCCATTTCTACTCGCCGGAAGCGTTGGCCCTGAGCGAGTCGATGGACGAAGGCGAACTCGGCCACAAGGTGCCGTTCGAAGATATTCTCGATGGTGAACTGACCGTTGCGAAGGCCTATGAGCCACTGACCATCGGCATCGTGCGCCAGTTGCTTGCGCTCGGCCATACTTCGGTGGAAGTCATCGACGGCCGCGAGGATGAAATTTTGCTCAAGTCGCTGCGCAAGGATCCTGCGAGGGACGAGGAGACCGCGCTCAAGGATATCTATCGCAAGCTGCGCCCCGGCGATCCGCCGACCGCCGCAAATGCGCGCGCTTTGCTGAAGCGTTTGTTCTTCGACGCGAAGAAGTACGACCTGACCCGCGTCGGCCGCTACAAGATCAACCAGAAGCTCGGCATCCACGTGGATTCCGACCAGCGCATCATGGTGCCCGAGGATTTCCTGGCCGCCGTGCGTTACATTTTGAAGCTGAAAAAAGGCGACGGTGTCATTGACGACATCGACCACCTTGGCTCGCGCCGCGTGCGTGCGGTCGGTGAGTTGCTTGCCAACCAATGCCGCGTCGGCCTTGCCCGCACCGAGCGTTTGGTGAAGGAGCGCATGACTTTGTTCGACGTGAACATCGAGGGCATGACGCCGCAGAAGCTGATCAACCCGAAGGCTTTGTCCGCCGTGGTGCGCGACTTCTTCGGTCGTTCGCAGCTTTCGCAGTTCATGGACCAAACCAACCCGCTCGCGGAGTTGACCCACAAGCGCCGTCTGTCCGCGCTTGGACCTGGTGGTCTGAACCGCGACCGCGCCGGCTTCGAAGTCCGCGACGTGCATCCATCGCACTACGGCCGGATTTGCCCGATCGAAACTCCCGAAGGTCCGAACATTGGTCTCATCAACTCGATGTGTACCTATGCGCGCATCAACGAGTTCGGTTTCATCGAAACTCCTTATCGCCGCGTGGTGAACTCGAAGGTCACCAACGAAATCGAATACCTCACTGCCGACCAAGAGGAAAACTACCTGATCGCGCAGGCCAACAACCCGATCGACAAGAAAGGCGCGTTCCAAACCGAACGCATCACCGCCCGTGAAAAAGGCGGCGAGTTCATCGAAGCGCTTCCTGCTGACGTGAACTACATGGACGTCTCGCCGAAACAGCTCGTTTCGGTGGCCGCCGGATTGATTCCCTTCCTTGAGCACGACGACGCCAACCGCGCGTTGATGGGCTCGAACATGCAGCGCCAGGGTGTGCCGCTCCTCGTTTCCGAAGCGCCGCTCGTCGGCACCGGCCTCGAGGGCAAGGCCGCACGCGACTCGCGTGCGGTCGTCGTTTCCGAAGCGGATGGCATCGTCGCCGCCGCGACCGCGGAAATCATCGTCACCACTCCGGATGGCAAGCTGCCCGTTTCCGAGGAGAAATTCCTCAGCGACGCCGAGTCTGTTAGAACGAACATCGACAAGGGCATCATGGCATATCCGCTGCGCAAATTCATGCGCTCGAACGCCGGTACCTGCATCAACCAGAAGCCGATCGTCAAGAAAGGCCAGAAGATCAAGAAGGGCCAGGTGCTCGCCGACGGACCGAACACGGAAGACGGCGAGCTCGCCATCGGCCGCAACGTGCTGGTCGCGTTCATGCCATGGAACGGCTACAACTTCGAGGATGCCATCGTCATCTCCGAACGCGTGGTGAAGGACGACGTTTACACCTCGATCCACATCTCCGAGTTCGACGTTGCCGCCCGCGACACCAAGCTGGGACCGGAAGAAATCACCCGTGACATTCCGAACGTCGGTGAGGAAGCCCTGCGCAACCTCGACCACGACGGCATCATCCGCATCGGCGCGGAAGTGAAGCCCGGCGACATCCTCGTCGGCAAGATCACTCCGAAGTCCGAAACCGAACTCGCCCCTGAAGAGCGCTTGCTGCGCGCCATCTTCGGCGAGAAGGCCGCCGACGTGAAGGACACTTCGCTGCGTGTGCCATCCGGCTGCGTCGGTATTGTCCAGGACGTCCGCGTTTCGCAAAGTGGCTTCGCCAAGAAGCGCGCTGAAAAAGTCGATCCGGTTGAGCTCAAGAAGACACTCAAGAAGATCAACGACGAGCACAAGAAGAAGGCCGACAAGCTGACCGACGATCTAACAGAACGTTTGTCCGACATTCTGCTCGGCGAAAAAATCCCGCTCGACGTAGTCAACGCGCAAACCGGTGAAATCATCATCCCGGCCAACCGCAAGATCACCAAGACGCTGCTCCGCAAGCTGGCGTCGGTTCACGATCATATCGAAATCGATCCTTCCCCGATCCGTAACAAGATCCTGGAAATCATCGGTTCGTTCGAAAGCCGCTTCCAGGAGCTCGACACCGAGCGCGAGCGCAAGCTCGACTCGCTTGAGTCCGGCGATGAAGTCGATCCCGGCGTCATCAAGGAAGTGAAGGTCTTCATCGCCGCCAAGCGCAAGCTGTCGGTGGGTGACAAGATGGCCGGACGCCACGGTAACAAGGGCGTTGTTGCAACCATCGTTCCGGAAGAAGACATGCCATACCTGCATGACGGAACGCCGGTAGATATCTGCCTCAACCCGCTCGGCGTGCCGTCGCGGATGAACGTCGGCCAGGTTCTTGAAACCCACCTCGGTGTTGCTGCCAAGGCACTCGGCTTCAAGGTCGCGACTCCGATTTTCGACGGCATCAAGGAAGAGGTCATCTGGGACTTCATGTCTGAGGCCAAGAAGGTCGATGGCGTGAAATTCGTCGGCGACAACGGCAAGCTTCGCGAGCGCAAGCCCGGCGAACCCGAAGGCCGCGGCTACACTTGGATCGGCGACGGCAAGGACGGCACCACCGGTGGCAAATCGACCCTCTATGATGGTCGCACCGGCGAGGCCTTCCACAACCCGGTCGTGGTCGGCATGATCTACATCCTCAAGCTCGGTCACTTGGTCGCGGACAAAATCCACGCCCGTGCGGTCGGACCATACTCGCTCGTCACGCAACAACCGCTGGGCGGCAAAGCCCAATACGGTGGCCAGCGTTTCGGGGAAATGGAAGTGTGGGCGCTCGAAGCATACGGCGCCGCTTACACGCTCCAGGAATTGCTCACCGTCAAATCCGACGACGTGCAAGGCCGCACCCGCATCTACGAA
>JANMJQ010000048.1:0-19922 GCA_031371445.1 Akkermansiaceae bacterium | reverse complement strand
AGCCAAATTACCAAAGCGAACTCGCACGTTTGAAAATCCACGAACGCATCGCCAAAGCCAAAGCCACTCTCGCGGAAGTCAGTTCAGCCGCCTATCGCGCCGGCCTCGTCGGCATGATCGGCGCGGACCCGGCGTTGGTTTGATTGTAGCGGCGTCTCTATGGACGCCTCGTCCATGCTTCCGTGGGGACGAGACGTCCCAACTCCCTACGCCTATCACACCCCGCGCATCCAGAGCCGCCCTGTATTTCTTATCTTCCCCTAGCGCGGCGGTTTCGATTCGTAATCCAGCGTCAGGCGCTCGATGAGGATCGCGCTGAAGCCGGCGAAGGGTATTCCGTTCAGGCGCGGGTCGGAGTCGAAGCGCAATGCGGCGATCGGAGCGAAGCCCGGCGAGCGCAGGACATAGCGGGCCGCGGGCACATCCGAGAAGCTCCTGGTCAAACCTTCGCTCTGTGAACTCAACTCGACGCCATCCGCGTCCAGCGCGTGTGCGCTCCATGCCGGATGCGTGATTCCGCTGTTGGTCGCCGGGTAAAGCGCCGGCCGCGTGAAGCTGACGCTGCGGGAGGGTTCCGCGAACTTCAGGGTGAACGATGCGGGGACATTGCCGGTATTCATCTGCGTTAGCAGATTCTGGCTGGTCGTCGGATTGACCGCCGCGCCTTGATACAAAGCCCGATTGTTGATCAACACGATCTCCGACGTCGGCGGCTGGATGTCGGTCACGGATATCCCGAGTTGATGCAAATATGGAAGAGCGGCTACCGTGTGCCCGGGCGCGCTCGTATCCACCTCCGGGAATTCCACCACGACTTCCTTCGACGCAGTGGCAGGCGTCGCTAACGGCTTGACCGATTCTTTCAACGCAACCGGTGCGGGCGGCGCTTGTCGCTCCGGGCCCGGCCCCGCGAATTTCCAGATCAATGCCGCGACGATCAACCCGGTGATCGCGCTGCCAAGAATCCACGGCCACACCTTTCGCGGATGGGGCTTGGGAGCTGGAGGAGGCCTCGAAGTCCCTTCCGTTATCGCCGGTCCTTCCGTTTCCATATCGAGCAATTCCTTGATCGAGCCCTCGAGCCGCCGGAGATGTTTTTCCAACGGCGGCGTCAACGCATCAAGCCAGTGCGGAGTGCTCAGGTAATATTTCAAATCGTCATTCAGGAGCACCTCATCGATCCGGAACTGGATGATGTGAAGATGCGAACTAACGGCGAGCTGGACTTCGCGCAGCACCTGCTCGGAATTATTGGAGTGGGCGGAGAAGATCAGCACCATGATCTTGCTTTCCTGAATGGCGCGCGTGATTTCCCCGGCGAACGATCGCCCCGGCAGCACGTCGCGCGGCGCAACCCAGCAACGGATGCCCCCATTCTCAAGCGCCGCACAAGCAGCGTTGGCGACCACCTTGTCAATGGTCGAGTGTGAGATGAAAACGTCGTGCGCCATTCCAGTTGGTGGTCTTTAGCGCTTTGTCGCTCAAGTAGCAATTAGGATTCGGCGTTGGTTTGATGTAGTTCTAGGCGTTTGTTTGCCGCGGTTCCTCGCATTTCCAGCACGAATCAAAATTCCCGGGAACCTCTTCCCCACACTTGCTGCAAATCCAATCCGGTTCATTCGCTGGCGGGGGTTGGTGCACGTTTTGCAGCAGCTCCAGCGCCCGATCGTAGTCCTCCTCATTCAACACACACAGCGCGGGAAAAAAGATGGCCGCCGGCATTTCGGCCATCGTGTTATTCGTATGCTGGTTGCGGATGAAATTCGGTATACCCGCTTCATCAAGGATCGACTTATAATAGCCGACCTTGGTTGGATCCTGATGGACGAAAATCTCGCGCATTCGATCCAGTTGGTTTAACAGCTACTATCTAAACCGGGCCATGATCGCCATGATCGCCGCCGCCCATTTCGTCGAAATCGGTCTCGCGCACCCGCTTGCGGTCGCGCTGCAGTTCGACATGGGTCCGCAGTAATTCGCGCAGCTCCGCTCCGCCCTGAATGGCCGGAATTACGAGGCATGGAATCGAACGATCCGAGGTCTCAAGAACGATCGATGCCAAACCCGTCAAACGCATCCACCATGGCCGCTCCATCAGCGAATCCTTGACGCGGTAGAGTTCGATTTCGTCGATCTTCTGGTTGACGATGCCCTTCGTCACGCGCAGCCGCTCGCTGGTCAATTCGAAGACCTGGCTGCGGACTGTTAGGTATTTCCAAATCAGATAAGCCACCGGCAGCACCAGCGCGATCCAGGCCGGTGGAAAAAACATCCCAGCCACGCAGATCCCGACAACCATCACCAGCGCGAGGCAGATCGGCCCGAGATTGAGCCATTGCGACGGGCTGCCTTTCCAAAGCGAACTTTCTTCAGTCATGGGCGGGTTGATAGTGGGTGGTTGGGAGTTGATAGTGGCGACAGACTGATCATTGGAAGGATTACCGTTTGCTGGCAAACTATCTTTCCGAGCGCCGCCGACCCTCTGGCATCTGGTCACTGGTTTCTCTCTTCAACGTTTGACCATCGATGCTAAACGTCCACATGCTCCCCAGCATGATCCAAGTGGTATGCGGCGTGATCGCGGATCCGGAGGGGAGGTATCTGGCATGCCAGCGCAGGGCGGGAAGTCACCTCGGAGGCCTGTGGGAATTTCCCGGCGGCAAGGTGGAGGCGGGCGAGGTCCCGGCCGAGGCCCTGGCGCGTGAGCTTATGGAGGAACTGGGGGTCGAGGTCGCGGTGGGAGAGGAAATGCCAGCTGTCGATTGGGACTACTCCGGGAAATGGATCCGCTTGATCCCATTTTCCTGCACGATTTTGGCGGGAACTCCGCAGGCGCTGGACCACGAGCAGCTTCGGTGGTGTGCCCCGGAAGACTTCCATACCTTGCAATGGGCGCCCGCCGACGTTCCCATCCTGGCCACCTTGGTCTCCCCATTTGGGAATGGAAACGGCAAATTGACTTCGATTTCTGAAAGGTTAGCTTAGGGGCTTCGTCTCCCTAAACCCATGAAACCCATCCTCAGAATTGGCGCCCTCGCGCTTGTGGCTCTGCCTGCCCTCCTTTCGGCACAGGCTCCTCCGAAGCCCAAGGATGATCCGAAATATCTGAAGAAGGCCGCGCTGCAGATCGACCAATATATCGCCGCCTTCTACCGCAACAACAAATTGCCGGTCCCCGCCGTGACCGACGATGCGACCTTTTTGCGGCGGGCGTTTCTGGTTTCCATCGGCCGCATCCCGACGACCGAAGAAGCACTGGGTTTCCTGGAAATCGAAGATCCTACCAAACGCGAGGCGCTGGTCGATTACCTCGTCCACGCCAAGGGATTTTCCAGCCACATGACCAACTGGGTCTTCGACCTGTTGCGCATAACCGATGACCGCACTGGCACCAGCGCAACCAACGAACCCTACCGCAACTGGGTCCGGAAGGCGATATCCGACAACATGCCATGGGACAAGTTCACCGACCATCTACTCGCAAGCAGCGGCGACGGCTGGGACCCGAACACGGCGGCGGTCGGTTACTACACGCGCGACCGCGGCATGCCGCTCGACAACCTCGCCAACACGATGCGCGTCTTCCTTGGCGCGCGGATGGAATGCTCGCAGTGCCACGACGATCCCTTCCAAAAATCCAACAAGCGCCACGACTTCTACGAGCTTGCCGCATTCACCAGCGGCCAGACCCCGCTGAACCAGGACAAGATGAAGCCACTCTGGGATGAACTCGCCGATGACCAGAAAAACCGCGGCGAGGAATACCGGATCGCGCAAATCCTATGGGACCGCATCTATGGCATGTCCCTCGGCGGCGGCGGCACCGGTCAAATCAAACTGCCCGAAGACTATCAATATCGCGATGGAAAACCCGGCGACATGCTTGGCGCGCACACACCATTCGGCAAGGCCGTGCGGATGTCGGAAAAACGCGAAGGCGACGACGGACGCAAGCAACTTGCCGATTGGGTCATCACTAAAACCGGCGACCAATTCTCCACCGTCATTGCCAACCGCCTGTGGAAGCGTGTCATGGGCAAGGGCGTCTATGAACCCATCGATGAATACGTCCCCCCCGCAAAGACCAACGCGGTGGATCTGGTCACCTTTCTCGGAAGGCTGATGGTCGATCTCGAATACGACATGCGCGCTTATGAAAACGTGCTGATGCTCACCAAGACATTTCAATTCGCCACCAATCCGAACCCTTCGAAAGTCGAAGGCGGGGACGATTTCAACGGTCGCAAAATTGAACGCCTGTCCGCCGAGCAGATCTGGGATTCCCTGATCACCCTGGCTGCCGGCGATCCAGACAAGCAGCCCGCGCGTTCGCTTGATGATCGGATTTACTATGGCAACAAGCCGGTCCTCGAGGGCAAGAAAACCATGTCGCAACTCTCCAAGGAGGTTTTAGCGCTTAAATCCGAAGCGGAGGTGCGCACGTATTTTTCCAAACTCGTCGGTGACATCAAAAACGGCAGCAGCCTGAGCGGCAACGGCGAGTCGATGTCGATGAACCCGGTTCGGACTTACAACAAGGATGCGAAAGTGCGCGCGTCGGAATTGCCATCGCCCGCACCACGCGATCATTTCCTCTATCTTTTCGGCTCATCGGATCGGCTGGTCGTAAATGGTGCGAGCCGCGAACCGAATGTGGGTCAGGTCTTGTCGTTGATGAACGGCTTCGTGCAGCGCGAATTGGTTAACAAGACATCCGCCCATTTGTACAAGAGCCTTGAAGGCACCAAATCAGAAACGGAGAAAATCCGGCGCTTGTATATCGCGATCCTGAATCGCCCTCCCACGGCCGAGGAAATGGGCTGGATGCAGGAAGAAGTGAAGAAACAGGGCGAGGCCGGTTATCGCAACATCGTGTCCGCTCTGGTGATGTCATCGGAATTTTTGTTCCTCCAATAAACCCCTCAAACCCATGAATCCCTTCCTCAAAGCAGACGAATTGACCCGCCGTCAATTCATGTCCAATGCGGCCCGCGCTTATCTGGGTGTGCATCTGTTTCCCATGCTCGGCAGCACCTTGGCCAGCGCCGCAGCACCATCGGCCGCCGCTGCGGGTGGCACGGCGAAGAGCGTGATTTATTTATACATGTCGGGCGGCATGAGCCATGTCGACACCTTCGACCCCAAGCCCAAGAAGAAGGAAGTCATGGGCAAGACCGAAGCCATCCCAACCAAGGCCGATGACATCTTCGTGGGCAACTATCTGCCGAAGACCGCGGCGATCATGGACAAGGTTTGTGTCATCAACTCGATGAACTCAACCCAAGGCGCGCATGAGCAAGGCGCTTACATCATGCACACCAGTTATCCGATGCGCGGCACCATCAAGCATCCGGCACTCGGAGCATGGGTTTTGAAACTGGGCGGACGGATTCATCCCGAGTTGCCCGGCTTCGTCGCCGTGGACAGTCCGCCCGATCATGCGGGCGGCGGCTTCATGGGCGCGAAATTCTCGGCGGCCCTCATCGGCAGCCCCGATGCCGGTCTTCAGGACTCCCACCGCGCCAGCGAGGTCAGCGCACAGGACTTCGAGCGGCGTTTGTCGCTGGCCGACAAGATGAACACCAAGTTCCACGATCGTTATCCGAATGCCGACGTGAAGGCCTATGAGGAACTCTATCGCGAGGCCATCACGCTGATGAATTCAAAGGACCTGAAAGCCTTCGATCTCAAACAGGAACCCGAAGCCAGCCGCGCGCTCTACGGAACCGGCCGCTTTGCGCAAGGTTGTTTGCTAGCACGCCGCCTCGTTGAAAATGGCGTGCGCTTTGTGGAAGTCCAACTCGGCGGTTGGGACACGCACTATGACAATTTCACGGCCGTCGCGGGTCGCTGCAAGGAGTTCGACCAAGCCTACGCAGCCCTCATCGCCGACCTCGACAAACGCGGCAAGCTCAAGGATACGCTCGTCGTTGTCGCCACCGAGTTCGGTCGCTCCCCCGAAATCAAAACCGAGCACCAGAACGGCCGCGACCACCATCCCGGCGCCTTCTCCTGCCTCCTCGCCGGTGGCGGCATCAAAGGAGGAATCAAACACGGCACCACCGACGCCTCCGGAGAAAAAGTCAAAGATGGCCTCGTCAGCGTTCAGGATTTCAACGCCACCATCGCCCACGCGCTGTCGCTACCTTACGACACCGTCGTCATGTCGCCAACGAAACGTCCGTTCAAGATCGCGGATAAAGGCGTGCCGGTGACGGAGTTGTTTGGGTGAGGGGAGACATCCGCCGTGCCTAGTGGGATTATCCCACCATGATCATCCGGATGGACGCGAAACGCCGATTGACTCTCCCTGCCGCCGTGGCTCCCGCGGTGCCCGGTGACGTCTTCGAGGCAAGCTTCGATGCCGATGAGGATGCCATCATTTTCCGGCGGATCGCGACTTCCCCGGACTGGCTCTCGGTGCTTGCCGAATGCCCCGTCTCCATGGATGACCTGCCACCCCGCCGCAAGGAACCAGGCATTAAGGTCTTCAATCCATTCAAAGCCGCATAAGGCTTGCACGGCGGAATGCCGTTGCCGATATCTCAGCCATCAATGCTTGTTAGTCGGGACTGACCCTTTCGATGTTGGGTCCGGGGTAGCCTATTTGCGGCTGAGACCGAAGCTCGGATGCCGCTTGTCATGACGCAGAACTAGAAACCGAACGCGTCGTTCGTCCTCTTCATACAAGAAATGGTAAGGGAACGATCCAAGTGAAACACGTCTCAAATCTCTGGTGACATGATGAAAGCTCTTTGGGTTCTGAAGCACCCTGGCGACTGCCTCCTCAACCTCCCCAAAAAATCTTTCGCCAAGCTTGGATCCTCCCGCCTCATCGTAAAAAGCCAATGCCGAACGGAGATCCTTTTGAATGTGCCGATGATAAATTATGCTCATCCTAGCGACCCAACGCGCTCTTGATCTCTTCCCAGGAACATCCCATCGCGGGATCCTCGTCCAGTTCCCTTGATCTCCGAAGCGCTTCCGCGACACCGTCGTCGTCATCGACCAAAACAGCGGGTAGCGAGATTAGCAGTTCGGCGGCTAAGGTTGCGCGGTCCGAGTCGGGCAACTCCAGGGCGCATCTCTGGACTTCTTCAAGCTTCATGGACGGATTCTACACGATTGCTCAAATTGCGCCATTCTCTTCTTACCCGTCACAGGCCATCCGGCGGCGCGCAGAACGCCCGAATTCAAATTGACGGCATATCGCCGTCGGATGGGCCGGCTTGCTGGGAAATTCTTTTCTTCACTTCGATGATCACGAGATACGCCAGAAAGGCCAGACTAAGCCCCAAGATGACCTGTGCATAGCGCACCCCAGCCATCGTCGATGTGCCTACACCTTTCACCAGCGTCGCCTCCTGCGGATCCTCGGGGTCGAAATAAACTGTGACTCTGCGACCGCTTGGGTATTCCGCGAACCTCTCGGAAGATGTCAGGTCGTCGCCGAATGAGAGAACGTTCGACGTGTAGCCGATTCCTTGAACTTGATAACTGTAGGTGACGTACGGCGCGTTGCTCAGACGTCGACCGACTGAGGTCCGCTTATAGTCTGTATACAAAATGATTCCGTCCGTCGACAACCAGTCCCTGCTGGCTTTGGCTTTGGTCAGATTCCGGGTTTCAAGGCACAGCAGCGCAGCTCCGACACCTACAAACAAAAGAGCGACGAATATGGCAAGGAGCCTCTTGAATCCATCTCTCATCGATTTCTTTCCAACAGTATTGTTATCCGACCGGTCGGATCTGTGGGTTGTTACCCGACCGGTCGGTGATCAGGTTAACAGGCGACCCGGAAGTACGTAATTCCGCCTCTTCGCTCATGGGGCATCTTTAACGGGCCAATGCTGTCGCGACAAGCTGGAATCGGAGGGCACCACCAATGCCCAAGTCCAACGGTCGCGAGCACGTTTAACAGTGAAGTGCGACGGTCATCCTTCTTCGCTTGAAGAGCTACGCAGGACGGAGCAGACCGACGCTACAGTGTTGCGTTTTCAACTTTCTTGCATCTGCGTTCATCTGCGGTTCAACCTTCTTCTGTTCCGGAATTTCTTCACTGGCCAGCGGCCTCTCTTCGTGCTGTTTTCCCCGCGTGCCGGACGTCACGAACATTTCCGCTTACCGCTTTGCGCCCCTCACTGGGCTCAAGGATCTGCGCGCCAGCTTGTCGGCGCTTTGTGAGAGGCTCGCGCTCAAAGGCACCATCCTGCTCAGCACGGAAGGACTCAACATGTTCGTCGCGGGCAGTGCGGAGAGCATCGATGCGTTGATTGATAAAATCCACGCTCTACCCGGATTCGAAACCCTGCAGCCGAAGATCAGCATCAGCGACCATCAACCGTTCAACCGGATGCTGGTGCGCGTGAAGAAGGAAATCATTTCCTTCGGCATGGAGGACATCCGGCCCGCGGATTACACTTCGCCGAAGATCGCGGCCAGCGAGTTGAAGCAATGGCTCGACGAAGGCCGGCCAGTGACTTTGCTCGACACGCGCAACGACTATGAGGTCAAGCTTGGCACTTTCAAAGGTGCGCTCGTGCCGCACATCAACACCTTCCGCGAATTTCCCGAAGCTGTTAGAAAATTACCGGCCGGTTTGAAGGACACGCCGGTGGTGATGTTTTGCACGGGCGGCATCCGTTGCGAAAAGGCCGGGCCCTTCATGGAGAACGAGGGCTTCAAGCACATCTACCAGCTCGATGGCGGGATCCTGAAATATTTCGAGGAATGCGGCGGCGAACATTATGACGGCGAGTGCTTTGTCTTCGACCGGCGTGTCGGAGTCGATCCCGCGCTGCAGGAATCGGAGCACATCCTATGCTTTGCCTGCCAGGCGCCGCTTGATGCAACCGACCAGGAAGATCCGCGCTATGTCGCGGGCGTCAGTTGCCCGCACTGCTTCAAGAGCGAACCCGAGCGGATGGCGGAGCGCATCGAGGCGCTGCATCGGGCGATCCATCGCGTCACCACGCCGCTCCCGGGGTCGATCCCCCTCTCCAACCGCCGACCGGTGAACATTCCGGCCGCGCTTGACCGGCTTTCACTGCTGGAAGCTCTAACAGAAATATTCCCGCACATTCCCCGTGAGGAATGGCAGGCCCGTTGTGATGCGGGCCGTTTCATCAGTTATGGCGGCGCGGTCCGTGGCGCGTCCCACATCGTCCGCGGCGGCGAGCGGGTGATCCAAACCTTTCCGCCGGCAGCCGAACCGCCGGTGTCGAATGACATCCGTGTGGTGCATGAGGACGAGGCGATCCTTGTCGTACACAAGCCCGCTCCCCTGCCGATGCATGCCAGTGGCCGCTTTCATCGCAACACGCTCCAGCATTTTCTCAACGAGGTGTATGCGCCCAAATATCCGAGACCCGTGCACCGCCTCGACGCGAACACGACCGGCTTGGTGGTCTTCGCACGGACCCGCCATTTTTGCCGGGTATTGCAGCAGCAGTTTCTAACAGGTGGCGTGGAGAAAATTTACCTTGCGCGGGTTCAGGGTCATCCGGCTGAAGATGTGTTTCATTCCGAAGCACCCATTTCCGCAGGTCCAGATGTGATGGGGACCCGCGTGATCGACGAGGTCGCCGGCCTGCAATCGCGAACGGATTTCAAAGTGCTTGCACGCTGCTCCGATGGCACAGCCTTGTTGCAAGCCACCTTGCAAACAGGCCGCACCCATCAGATACGCCTGCACCTCTGGCAACTGGGACATGCGGTGGTCGGCGATCCGGCTTATCTTTGCGATCACGAAATCGGCGACACCCAAACGCTCGATCCCGCTTCGCCGCCGTTGCAGCTTCACGCATGGAGATTGTCATTCACCCATCCCTCGCGGGGTGAGCCGATGACTTTCGAAACGGCCCGGCCCGCGTGGGCGGAGCTTACTTGACGATATTGATCGACGACACTTTCTCATCGTTGTTCCGCTCGGAAACAATGATCGTCAGAATACCGCCGGGTGATTCCGCAGCCACTTCCGTGCTTTGGGAGTCATGGGTCACCACCCGCCAGTTGGTGAATTGATCCACACTGCCACCGCCTTCGCGGAACGAGGTGGCGAATTGAGTGATGAAATTCGAAACAAAGCGCTCCTTCTCCACACCCGATGGTAAGAGCGAGTAAGCGGCTCCGGCGTTGTTGCCCATCGAAGTGAATACCGGCCAGTCGATTTTCGTCGCGACCGCCGCATCGCCGCGTGCCAGCGATTCGAAGGTGCCGCGGGCGAAACTCACATCCCCGACGGTTGCGACTTTCGTCTTCGTTTCATCGCAACTGGTGCAGAACAAGAAAGCCGCCAACAGGGCGAAGATATGGTATGTTTTCATCAAGTTCTTCTTTGCAGTTCGCATGCCCACGGGAATCCCCTAAAAACAAGGGTTTGCGTTACGCCGTCTGAAACCAATCGTGCATTTGGCCTTTCGCCCTTTTTTAGATGCATGCTGCATGAGCCGTCAGGCGTCCAAGGCTTACAAATGCTTTAGTTCCAAGCAGGAGGTCGTGGCACATGGGATGCGATAGGGATTTCAACTCCATTCGGAGAACAACCCCATATACCATGATTACCACCCTTGAAGAGCTCTATCTCGATCAAATCCGCGACCTCTACAGCGCGGAAACCCAACTCGTCGCCGCCCTGCCGGAAATGGCTGCCAAGGCCACCTGCGTGGAATTGCGCGACGCGTTTAACAGCCACTTGAAGGAAACCCACGGCCACGTCAAACGGCTTCTCGAAATCAGCGAGCGCCATGGCATCTCGCCGGAAAGCGTGACCTGCGACGCGATGCGCGGCTTGGTCACGGAAGCGAAGAAGCATTTGTCCGAAACCGAGCCAGGTGATGTGCGCGATGCTGTTTTGATCGCTTCGGCAAACCGTGTCGAACACTACGAGATCGCCGGCTATGGCGTGGCAAAGGCCTTTGCGGAGTGCCTGGGCTTCGGCGATGATGCGGATATCCTCGACCAAACGCTGCAAGAGGAGGGCGATGCCGACAAAAAGATCACCGCCATTGCGACGGGAGGAATCTTCCGCTCCGGAATCAACGAAGCTGCATCGCATGTGGGTTCGGGTGCCTGATCTTGACAAAAACAAACCGGTCCTCCCCAGCAGGGGAAGGCCGGATTGACACGAATAAACAGCCAGGAAATTAATTCTAATCTTCTACGAATTCTTCAGCTTCCTCCTCCGAAGAACAACATCCGCGGCAAAGGACGTAGGCTCCTATGGCCAGCAGGCCCACCGCCACCGCACCGCCGACCCAACCCGCTTGGTTGTAGGCAGGACGCCCGCGGAAATTGCGGTAACGTGACATCGCATACGCCCCTCCCGCGGCCAGTTGGCTTTTGGCTTGGTCAGCCAGTTCGCGCGCGCCGCTTGGAAGGGTCTTGTGAGTGGTGTGGGTCAGCAGATCGCCGATATCTTCACGCAGGTTGGAGATGTCTTCCCGAACCCGGTTTAGGAGTCCTGTGGCTCGGCGATCTTTGAATATTGAGTTCATCGGAGGAGTGGATGGATTGGATTATGGAGTTTTGCCGTGCGATGCCCGCGACACGGCGGATACGATCAACAAGACGAGGAATACAACAAAGCAGACTTTTGCGATCATTGCAAAGGTTCCTGCAAGCACTCCGAATCCAAGCACTGCGGCGATTAACGCCAGTACGACAAATGTGAGGGTCCAGCTTAACATAATTTTGGTTCTTTTTACCGGTGTTAGAATCAGCCCTTTGCCAACCCCGGTGTTGGTTGACTGGGCATTTTGACTAACAACTGACTCGCATTTGAAATACCAACCTTGGATGCCTTCATAAGCGCTTGAACGAGAAGGCGGCACGTGACGGAACACAGCCACAGAGGACCGTTGCACATTGCACTTCGCGGCGGCGGATGCAAATTGCGCTTTTTAACCCAAGCGCTTGTCAGCCACGGCGGCAATCTTCCGGGTAACCTCATCTAGGCCCGCCGAGCTATCGATTACTGCCACAAATTTCTCATCCGCCAGCGATAGGAAAATGTCGCGGCAGCGCTGCAGGCTCTCGCGCTTTTCGAATTCGTTGGCCGTGTCCCCTCGTGCACCGATCCGTTGCAAGGCGAGATCGACATCGAGGTCAAGGATCAGCAGCAGATCCGGCACCGGTGCGAAGGCTTCGTTCATGCGCCGGATTTCGTCATGATCGAATCCGCGCGCGCCTTGGTATGCCATCGTTGAAAAGTAATAGCGGTCCAGGATCACCACCTTGCCAGCCGCGAGCGATGGGGCGATGAGTTCCTCGACATGCTGGCGGCGGTCCTTGATGAAACACTCAAGCTCCTCTTGCGGCGACATGCGGCCACTGCCTCCCGACTCGCGGACCTTCGCGCCCCACGGCCCATCCGTCGGTTCGCGGCTCAACACGACTTCACGACCTTGCGCGGTGAAACGCTCGCCAAGCCGCCGGGCCTGGGTGGATTTGCCGGTTCCGTCGATCCCTTCCAGCACGATGAAAAGCCCGCGCGCCATGTCAGGAATGGTAACGGGTTTGCAGGTGAGCCAAATAGTCGTCTGTCGAGGGCGCACTGCCGGTTGCTTCCTTCATCAGATCGCTCGGATCAAGCACGCCACCGCGCGAATGAATGGACTTCCGCAACCAACCAAGCAAAGGACGATAGTTGCCCGCATCCATCGCCGATCTAACAGAAACATTGCGGCGCGCCGCGGCGGCAAGTTGCGCGGAATTGATGTTGCCCAAGGTATAAGTCGCGAAATAGCCCAGCCCGCCCATCGCCCAGTGGATGTCCTGCAAACAACCATGGCGATCGTCATCAGGCGCGAAGCCGAACAGCTCGCGGAAATTTTCACTCCATGCGTTCGGCACATCGGCCACGCGGAGCGCTCCATTCACCATCCGCCGTTCGAGTCCGAAGCGCAGCAGGATGTGCAGGTCGTAGGTGGCCTCGTCGGCTTCGACACGGATCGCTGAAAACGCCGCACGCCAGAGATAGCGCAGGAATTTTTCCAAGGGAAATCCCGCGAGCTGGGGGAAGGCCGATTGTGCCGCGGGATACCAGGTTTCCCAAAAGGCGCGCGACCGGCCGACATGATTTTCCCACAAGCGCGATTGCGATTCGTGAATGCCAAGCGACACCGCGCTGCCCGAGGCAAAGCCGAAATCCTCTTCGGGAAGGCCTTGCTCATAGAGGCCATGCCCCGCTTCATGTAGCACGCCGAACAAGGATGAAGTGAAATCGTTTTCGTCGTAGCGTGTTGTCAGACGGACATCGCGAGGCCCGAGCGTGGTGCAAAACGGATGCGTCGTGGTATCGATGCGGCCCGCGTTGAAATCGAAACCGATCGCGGCCGCGACTTCCGCATTGAAGGCCTGTTGCGCCGCGATGGAATAGGGACCGGCTGGCAGGGATGGTGCATGCGATGTGGATGTCTCAACCGCCCGGGCGGCGATCTCTCTAACAGCCGGGCGCATGCCATCAAACAAACTCGCAACAGCCGCAGTGCTGGTTCCGCGCTCGAAGCCTTCTAACAGAGCGTCGTATCGTTCGTTCGCGTAGCCCCACAGATCGGCCTTTTCACAGGCGATCCCCAGCAGCGTTTCAAGATGTGGCGCGAAGGCGGAAAAATCCGCGCGCTGCCGGGCATCCGCCCATGCATGTTTCGCCAGCGAACTCGCCGTCGAATCGCGGGCCACCAACTCGACCGGCAGCTTCGTCGCACGGTCGAACTCACGCCGCAACTCACGCAAGTTCGCGGTCCACTTCGGATCGTCACCTGCATTCGTATCTTCAGCGGCCTCTAGATCTTTGCGAAACGCATCCGAAGTCGCGAGTTCATGCGCGTGGGAAGAAAGCCAGGCCAACTGCGAGGCGCGATACACGGTGGCTGCTTCGGGCATGCCGGTTTCCTGATCCCAATCCAACGCAGCCCCGGCAGACAGGATCACCGCTATTTCCCGAACTCGTTCTACAACCGGCATGCGCGAGTTTTGAAGAAATCCCAGCGGCAGGCAATGGTTGAAATGCTCCAGGCTCGGCTGTGCGGATCATTTCCCGGCGAACGCCACGAACTCCTCTGCGGTCAAGCCGCTGGAACGGATCAGGCTCCGCAAGGTGCCTTTGGCGACTTCCTTGTGGTCCGGGACGGACAGGGTCGCCATGTGACCCTCCTTGACGAGAATCATATGGCTACCCCGCTGCCGGACCATCTGCCAGCCATCCGCAGCAAACGCCGTGGCAACTTCCCTCCCGCTGAGTGTCGGCAAGGCAGCCATCAGACAGCAACTTCCACCTGACGGGTCTCGATAGTCAGCGGCATGCCCCGGTCGGCCCGGACTTCCAGGCAGGCGGCGATGGCCTCGCGGATATTGGCGATGGCCTCGTCGCGGGTCCCCCCCTGGCTGACACAGCCGGGGATGGACGGGCATTCGGCGACCCAGACGCCGTCTTCATCCCGTTCAAGTGTGGTCAGAAACTTCATGGGCATGAGCTTACACTTCATTTTCGGTTTTGGGAAGACGGGGGTTTTTCTCCAGTCGGGCAGGATGGCAGGCGATGACGCGTGCAGGCCTGAACAGATTATCGCTCCCAATTCAGGGCTCGAATATTTGTTACGATTCTTCCCAGGGCGATGCCCTGGGCTGAGGGATGAACGACCCTTTGGGCCTCTGGAGACTGTCAAAAAATCGCTGCGATATCTTTAATTCCCCTACTTCGAAAAGCGCCGCGCGACCTCGGGAGGAACGCTGTTAGAGCTCACCCAACTGCGGACCGCGGCGGGGTCTTGTCCTGCCCACTCGCTGAGCATCCGGTAGAGGACGCGGCGTTGTTGCTCGGGATTTGCAATGCCCATGATCCACGCTGCCGATTGCTCGGGTGCGCGGGTGTTGCAACTCCAGACAAACTCTTCGACGACCTGATCGTAGTTCGGCGTTCCCGCCAGCGTACTCACCCACTCCGCGGTCCCCGCAATATTGGCGGACGACATCGCCGGGATCACCCCGGTCGCGGCCTCCGCACGCGCTTCAGGCTTGAGCGTGCGGACCCATTGCCCCGCCGCTGTGGGATCCGTCTTCGCCAGTGCTTCGCCAATCGTCCGGGCGGCGCGGTTTTGCACCTCGCCCTGGTCCATCGACGCGAGCCAAGTTGCCGCTTTCGATGGATCGCGCTCAGCAAGCCGGTTCGCAATGGCAGCGACAAAGCCACCACGCAACGCAAGGTCGGAAATCGTTTCCGGATATTTCATCGCAGCATCAGCTCCCTGCACCAACAACGCGCGGGTGATCGCGTCCACTGCCTCGCCGCGTTCACGGCTGAGTGGCATCGATTCCGCGAGTTGGGTGGCATGCGCCAAATCGGTGCCGGCAATGCCGCGGATGATCGCGGCGATGTAGGGATTCGGTCCATCGCCTTCGTGATGATCCAATGCCCATCGCTCGGCCGCCGCGGCATCGTTGCTGGCCCATGCGCTGAGGATGGTCGAACTGGTGCCCATGGCATTCGGGCCTTTGGCGGCATAGTCGAGGGCACCCAGCGGATCGGCCTTGGCCCAACCGCGCAGGATCATTTCAAACTCGCCTTGTGAATCCGGCAGGTGATCCATGGAGCGATATTCTTCAGCAAGCTGCGCGAACTCCGATGGTCCGAGCTTGTCGATCAAATCCATCAACGCGCGTTGGCGGGCAAACGAATCGCCGTTGCGAAGTATGGCAGCAAGTTTCTCCGAGGACGAAGACGCGCCCTTGCCGGCACCCGCGGATCCGCGGGCCGATGCCTTGCCAGAGGTTTTCCCATTGGTCCCGGCTTCATCAAACGACCCAGCCGTCTGCGATCCGCGCCGTCCGTTGGCCGATGCATCACCCGCTTGTGACGATGCGCCGTTTGAATTGCGCACGCCATTCGCGATCATGGCTGCTGCGATGCCCACTGAAAACACGGCGGCATGGGTGAAGATCAACTTGGAAGCTTTCATAAAATGATGGGCGGAAATACGGACCTGCGATCCGTGATGTTTCAGTTCGCAGCGGTGATGGTGATTACGTGCGTCACTGGCTTGCGGGAATCAAGCACTGCTTTTTCGAAAACCGCATGGGCCTTTTCCGTGAGCGCGAAGGTGGCCTCCAGATCCGCCGCGCCTTCGGGGCCGTGAACCAGGTTTTTGATCTGGCGCGTTTCGTATTCTTGCTTTTTCGAAACCGCTGCAAGCACTTCCGCAAAAGGTCCGACGAAGGGGTTCGTGTCGAACTTCTTCGCGAGGTTGATGCCAGCCGTCAGTTGGGCCGCTGAAAATGCCCCGCTCGACGCGCCCCAGGTCACCGTGTAGTTCGCGGCCTTGGGCGACACTATTTTCAACACAAAGCGGTTGAGCTCGTCATCGAACGGCACAAGGGCCATGCCCGCGCGCATCGAGTCGTCGCGATCGACCGGGCCCGGACCCACTGCCACCGGAATGCGATTGCTGCGAACCGTGATCTTGCCATTTTCAGCGCTGACAATTTCGTGGCCATTCGCAGCGGTCGCTTTGCCGGCCGCCTCGTCGTAGGTGATCGAACCAAGGTTGCCATCGACACCGAGCCCTTTGAGAAATCCATAGGCCATCACCACATGCCCTGCCCATCCTGGATGCACGCCGTCTTTGCCCGAGACTTTGAAATCCGGACCGTATTGTTTCTTCGCCTCGTAGTTCGCGATCAGCATCGGGCGATAGACATCGGCGAATGGCAGCCCACCCGCTTGCGCGATCTGGATGTCGATGTTGCGGAACTTGGACAGCGCTATGTTTAAATCCTGCTGCGTGCCAGTGGCGCTTTTCACCCACTTCGGCACCGAGTCGATGATGCCCGGCGAACCCACCACCAAACGGCAACCGATGCCTTTGAATGCCTCCGCGACCGCGCTCTGGTTCTTGCGATACTCGGCGGCGATCGCTTCGTCATACGGCACGTATTTGAAATCGTTCATGCCATAGCAAGTCGTTGCGACGTTAGGCTTGAAGCGCAGCACATCGCTCTGAATGCGGTTGAGAAATCCACCGGCCTGCTCGCCACTCCATCCGTGTTGGCGGCAGGTTATTTCAAGCTCGGGCGTGCAAGCTGTCAGATAAGTTTCCATCAGCACCGAATACAACTTCTGCTCGGTGATCGAATCGCCGCAGATCGCGAGACGGTCGCCTTTTTTCAAAACCGGCGCGCTGGTTTCAGGAGCGGGATCCAGTTTGTAGTCCGCGAGTTCAGATGGCAGTGACGGAAGCTCTTTGGCGGCGAGTGGAAGCGCGAAAATGAGCGGCAGCAAACGGGCGGGATGGATCATAGCCCGGAGAAAACGCTTTCCGGCGCGGCAACCTTGCAACGGATTTGGGATTGGTGGCGGCTTAGCGCGGAAACCAATCGTTTGAGACGATTTTCTCCACTTCGAGATACGGCTTGCCTCCCGCGGTTTTGCTTTTCGACACTTCAACGACGGGCGAGAACAACCTTCCTCCATCCGTGGCCGCCTGAATCGTATCGAACAGCTCCGAATTTTTCTTCACGAAAGCGATTTGCGTTTTGGTGGACATCGGCGACTGCAACAAGAACGAGGAAAAATTCGCATCTTCCGTGCTCGCCGCGCGAGTGGCATCGGGCTTGGTGATGACGAGATGAAAAACACCCGCTTTTGCCGGCGGGCCGTCGGCGAATTTCTCGAAAAGGCTATCCCGGAACTCCACGAAGGTGGCCCAGTCCACCAGCCATCCGTCCGGCGTTTCCTTGAGCGCAACCGGCAAGCCGTCTGGAAATCTCTCGGTCATTACAAAGAAGAGAAACAGAGTGCTTCCGTCCTTGGGATCGATGTGGCTGTCCTTCACCACAATGGATTTGAACGGAGTCGGGCCATCGGGACCGACATGCGAATACGCTTCCATCGCATTTCTAACAGATTCCGGCGACAACACATGGGCACTGCGCGAGGCCCAGTCCGGAGCATCGAGGAAGGCCCGCAACGAAGCCTCCGCCGCAGCGGAAATTTTCGGAGGTTCCGGTGCCGCTACATTCGGTTCCTCACGCACCGGCTCCGCAACAGGTGGCACTGGCTCAATCGCGATCGGCACCGGGTTGATCTCCGGCAGGGGCTCCATCTTCGGCGGCGCAATTTCCACCACTTCCTCCGGCTTGTCGGGCGGCGTCGTGACATCGATTACCGCCACCGGCGATGGAGCTACCGGAGTTTCGACGTGGGAAATCGCCGGGCTCACCGGCGCTGCTTTGACCGAACGCGCACCCATGGCGTAGCCGATCACCAGGCCGAAAAGCGCGGAAAGGACGCATGCCAGAATCCCGATCGGAAGCTGTGAAGAAGCGGCGATAGGTCGCATTACGGGCACTGGAACCTGCTTCGGCGGAGGGGCGTCTTCGATGGCTCGAACTGGCCGCTGCACCACGGGCTCGGGCAATTTCACCGATTCCTCCTGCCCGCGCGGCACCAGCGGCGGAGACTCCGCAAAGGGCCTGAAGGGCTCCGGCTCAGGCGGGGGTGGCGGGGCTTCCGCGGGTTTTGCACCGACGCCGCGATTGGGGTCGGGCGCCACGATCTCGCCCTGGCATCCGGGGCACGGGCCTTGCTGGCCGGCAAGCGCCAGCGGTAGCCTCAGCGTCGTCGCACAAAGCGGGCAATTGAATTGGATGACTTCTGCCATGCGGTAGCGGGCCTCTTATGTCAGGAAATTTGCCGGCTGTCGATCTTTGGAAGAAGTTGATGGTTGAGTGTTGAGTGTTGGAAGAATGTAGCAACTGTCTATGGCCAGAGAACTTCGCAGTTCGCCTCCAGGCGGAATAAATTTCGCGCTCCGACTCTCCTCTTGCTCTCAACCCTCAACTCTCAACCATCAACTTCTCCCGCAAAATCATCCATATCGACATGGATTGCTTCTATGCCGCGATCGAGGAACGGGAGAACCCTGCCCTGCGGGGCAAGCCATTGGCTGTCGGTGGCAGCGAACGGCGCGGCGTGCTCACTACCGCGAACTACGAGGCGCGGAAGTTCGGGTGCCGATCGGCGATGCCCGTTTTCAAAGCCCTCGAACTGTGCCCGCATCTCATCATCGTGCCGGTGCGCTTCGATCTTTATCGCGCCGCCAGCTCGCGAATCCGCGCGATCTTCGCGCGCTTCACCGAATTGATCGAACCGCTCTCGCTCGATGAAGCTTACCTCGATGTATCCCAGCTCCAAAGCGATGGTGCGGCGATCGCCCGTGAGATACGCGCGCAGATTTTTGAGGAAACCGGTCTAACAGCTTCGGCGGGGATTTCGACCAACAAGCTCATCGCGAAAATCGCCTCTGACTGGAACAAGCCCAACGGCCAGAAGGAAGTCACCGCCGACGAAATCCCGGCGTTCATAGCTGCGCTGCCCGTCGCCCGCTTGTGGGGTGTCGGCGGAAAAACCAAGGAGCAGCTCGCCCGACTTGGCATCCAAACCTGCGCTGAATTGCAACAGCTCGACCAAATCGAACTCAGCCGCGAATTCGGCAAATGGGGTCTCGAACTCTGGAACCTCTGCCGCGGCATCGATGATCGTGAAGTCACGCCGCATCGCGTCCGCAAATCCATCAGCACGGAAAACACCTTCTCCGAAAACATCCGCGACTACCCCAGCCTGCTGCCACCGATGCGCGGCATGCTCGATGAACTGCGCGAGGACCTGGCGAAGCGGCATTCGCATCGCATCATCCGCTCCCTGGTCGTGAAAATGAAATTCGCCGACTTCACCCGCACCACCGCGGAGCGCGCGGGGCATGTGGTTGAGCCTGCGATTTTTGAAGAGCTTCTAACAGAAGCCTGGAAACGCGGGAATAACCGGCCCGTGAGGCTGTTAGGAGTGGGCGTGCGGTTTGAAGATCCGAAGGAAGTCGAGCAGATGGAGTTCCTGTAGGGGCGATCACCGGTCGCCCCGAATTCATTCA
>JANMJQ010000042.1:0-20708 GCA_031371445.1 Akkermansiaceae bacterium | reverse complement strand
CCAGCGTGTCGATTTTCTCGGTGGTTTCGATTGCCTCGGCATCTCTAACAAGAATTCCTTCCTGCGCGGCCCGGCCGATGCCGACCATGATCGAAACCGGAGTTGCCAGACCGAGGGCGCACGGACAAGCAATGATGAGCACCGCCACCGCATTGATCAGGCCGAGGGCCATCGCGGGTTCGGGTCCCCACACGGACCATGCAATGAACGTGACCACCGAAGCCAGCAGCACGGCGGGAACAAAATATCCGGCGACGGTGTCGGCGGTTTTTTGGATAGGCGCCCGACTGCGCTGCGCCTTGGAAACCATTTGAACGATCTGTGCGAGCAGTGTGTCCGCTCCGACCTTCCCTACGGTCATCACGAAGGAGCCGGTTTGATTGATGGTGGCACCCACCACCGCTTCACCGATTCCCTTTTTCACAGGCAGCGGCTCGCCCGTAATCATCGATTCATCAACGCTGCTGGTACCTTCGAGAATCGTCCCGTCCACGGGTATTTTTTCGCCGGGCTTGACGCGCAGGCGGTCACCAACGGCCAGCCCGTCGACCGGCACTTGTTCTTCACTTCCATCCAGCTTGAGACGATTGGCGGACTTCGCCGAAAGATCCAGCAACGCGCGGATGGATTGTCCAGTCCTGCTACGGGCCTTCGCTTCTAACAGTTGCCCCAGTAAAACCAGCACCGTGATCACCGACGCCGCTTCGAAATAGAGTTCGACGGCTCCATGATGCCGGAACGCGGCGGGAAACAGCCCGGGAGCGAAAACCGCCACCAAGCTATACAGGTAGGCCGCCCCGATGCCGATGGCGATCAAGGTGAACATGTTGAGATTCCAGCCCTTGAACGAACGCCAGCCTTTGGCGAAAAAGATTCCCCCAGCCCAGAACACCACGGGCGTCGCCAAAACAAATTGGATCCAGTTCGAAGCATTTTTCGAAACCCATACATCCAGGGAAATCCCCGGGATCATTGGCAACATGGCCAACAGCAAAACCGGCAATGTCAGCCCGAGCCCGATCCAAAACTTCCGGGACAAGTCACGGATTTCACGTTGGGAATGTTCGTCCGCCGTGTTGGTCACGGCTTTGGGTTCGAGAGGCATGCCGCACTTCGGACAGTCGCCGGGATGATCCTGCTCGATCTCGGGATGCATCGGACAGGTATAAATCGTTGCGGCATTAACTGGCAGCGGCGTCACCTGTTCCAAAGCCATCCCGCATTTGGGACAGTCTCCCGGTGAATCCGAAATAACCTCGGGGTGCATCGGGCAGGTGTATTGCCCCGGCGCGGCGGCGGATATGGCGGCTGGCTTGACGTGATCATGACCACCGCAGCAGGACGGTTTGGGTGGTTCGGAAGCGCCGGATGGGGGACAACATTTCATGCGGATTGGATCGGTTCAGGCCGGATGGCGTTTGTAGCGCGCGATGACTCCGAAGAAGATGGAGTCCTCTAACTTTGATCAATGCTCACCCGGCGCTTTCCATGGCTGAATCATACTTCCCAAGCACCGCGAGACCGTTGCATCGGGCGCGGTGGTGGAGAAGAGTTTGAGCCGCGGCGATGTTGGCGGGCGATCCTTTCCATGCCTTGAGCGATGGCGCTTGAAGCGCGCGGCCGTAGGAGAAGCTGAGTGTCCACGGGCCCTCGCTTGCCTTGGCGATCGCGTTCAATCGTTCGGTTGCCTCTTCATCGCTTTGGCCGCCCGAGAGAAATACAATTCCTGGCAGCGCCGCGGGCACATGACGCCGCAGGCAGCGGAGGGTCGCTTCGGCAATTTCCGCAAGGCCCGCTTGTTGGGGACAGTCGCTGCCGGACAAGACCATGCCTGTCTTGAGCAAGGTATGTTCAATGGTCACACGATGATCGGCCAAAGCATCAAACAGGCTCCTGAGCACGATGCTGGTAACCTCCTCAGCCCGGTTGATGTCATGAACTCCGTCCATCAACACTTCGGGCTCCACGATCGGCACCAGGCCGGCCTCCTGGCTCAATGCAGCGAACATCGCCAGCAGCGTTGTGTTTGTTTCGATGCACGCGCGCGTGGGAGTGCCTTCGTCAATCGACAGGACCGCCCGCCATTTTGTGAAACGGGCACCCAGCGTCCGGTATTCGGCGAGGCGTTCGCGGAGCTGGTCCAGACCCTTGGTGAATTTCTCGCCGGGAAGATTGGGCAAGTCCGCGGTGCCGAGGTCCACCTTGATGCCCGGCACGATTCCCTGCTGCCGCAAAATTTCTGTTAGAGGAATGCCATCGCTTGTTTGTTGGCGGATGGTTTCATCGAAAAGAATCACTCCGCTGATGAATGCGCCCAAGCCCGGGGTCGTCAGCAGCAGTTGGCGATAATCGCGCCGGGTTTCTTCGGTGGCGGGGATCTTCAGCGGTTCGAATCGTTTGGCGATGGTGGGAAAGCTTTCATCGATGGCCAGAATGCCTTTGCCCGGCGCCAGCAAAGCTTTCACGGTGGAGGCCAGGGCAACGACATCGGTGGATTCGGAGTTAGATCGTGGTGTTTTCATTGAATCGCGATGATGTGGTCCCGCCGGAAATCATCCGGACGAGCCTACAACATGGATGTTCCCAAGGTTCTTGCAAGGATCGACTGCGGGTGAGGAAACAACGCCCTGATGCGGCATTGGCTTGGAATTAAGTTGGCGGTAATGATGAACTTCCGAATCAATTCGCGCATTGATCCCCGGGCATGCCATCTTCATTTCAACTGGCATGCAGCGTCGCTCCAATCCTTGGCCCCATGAATCGCACCGCTTGCTCGACATTCTGAAGTGGAAGGCACGGATCGGTCCCCGGGAGCTGTCTGAAATGCCTGAAGCCGGAAATCGTCCGGCTCCATGGCGGAAGGTGAACAAAGAACAAATCCAAACTCCTCCGGCTGAAGGTTGGCGCATTCTGTGGCTCGGACACGCGTCGTTCCTCATCCAAGGCTGCGGGTTGTCCATTTTGATCGATCCGATTTTTTCCGATCATTGCGCGCCATTCCCGATTCCTTCGCTGCGCCGGAAAGTGCCGCCGCCGCTGGCCGTGGGCGAACTGCCATTGATCGATGCGGTGCTGCTGAGCCACAGCCACTTCGACCATCTTGATTTGCCCACGTTGAAGGCTCTAACAGGCAATCCCCGGATTTACGTTCCGGAAGGGCACGCATCCTGGCTGGCCGCGAAGGTTTCGTGCCCCGTGTTGGAATTGCCGTGGGATGGCACTACCGGCCTGGGCGATGCTGTGTCCGTTACAGCGACACCCGCCCAACACTTCACGGCGCGAAGTCTGTTCGACCGCAACAAAGGCCACTGGTGCGGATGGCTGTTAGAAGGCGGCGGATGCAAAATCTGGCACTGCGGCGACAGCGGCTATTGTCCGGCATTCCACGCCATCGGTGAAAGGCATGGTCCCATCGATTTCGCGATGATCCCGATCGGTGCCTATCAGCCGCGGAATATCATGAAGGCGATGCACATGAATCCCGAGGAAGCGGTGCGCACATTTGAAGATGTCCGTTGTCATCGTGCGGTGGCGATGCACTGGGGGACGTTCCAGCTCACTGATGAACCCTTGGAGGAACCGCCGCTGCGACTGCAACGCGAGCTTCTCCGCAAGCGGATTTCACCGGAAAGCTTTGTCACCGGCGCCGTGGGACAACTTTGGGAAATCCTGCCAGGCGCGTCGTGACGTGGTGAAGGCGCATTCGTCTTCTTCATGATGTTCAGGTCGTGAACGGATATGATAAATCGATGAGATCCGAAGGAATAGTTGGGTTGTTTCTTTAATGTTTTTGAACAATAGTAATGATTGGTTACATTAACCAATAGCGTCCCGAACCATTATGAAAACATCATATCTCCTTTTTGCAGGCATGCTATGGCTATGCCCTTTGCTCGCATCTGCCGATACGCTGGAGGTCAGCAAGCAGCGCAGCCGCATCCAGGTGGATGTCAATGCCACCGGCCATGCCTTCACTGGCACGCTTGTTGACTACAACGTCAAGGCTACTGGTGATCCGGCGACCAGCGAAGCCACGGCATTTGCGCTGGACTGGGATTTCAACGACCTCAAGACCGGCGAGGCCAAGCGCGATGTGGAAATGATCAAGTGGCTTGGTGGCGGAAAACCCAAGGGCTCGTTTACGATGGGCAAGTCATGGACCGACAAGGATGGCAAGAAGGGCGCCGAGGGGGTTCTTGAAATTCACGGCATCTCCAAGAAAATCTCCTTCCACTACACGACCTCGCGCGATGGCGAGTGGGCCACCATCGATGGCACTGCTGGCCTCGATTATCAGAATTTCAGTCTGCCAATCATCCGCACGATGGCGGTCATGACGGTGGATCCCAAATTGCTTGTTAGATTTCATCTCGTTGGGAAAGTGAAATAATGCCGCCATGGTAGTTCCGACGCTTCGCAACCCGGATTGGAACCTTCGCGCGCGGGCCGCTCATCAAGTGATGGCCGTCCGCTATCTCGAAGGCGTTGATGCGTTGGAAGGTGCCGAGCCATATCTCGCCGCGGCGTTGCGTGATATTCTGACCCGGCCAGGGTCACTCGTGAGAGCGGTCGTCGCCTACCTGATCGGGGTGACCATGGGCATGCCCCCCGAAGCGGCCGGGGCCCTCGGTTGCGGCATCGAATACCTTCATACGGCATCGCTCATTTTTGACGACCTTCCGGCGATGGATGACGCGCTGTTGCGCAGGGGAGCTCCTTGTCTGCATATCGCGCATGGCCAGGCGATTGCCATGTTGGCTTCTCTGGCGTTGATCAGCAGGGGTTATTCGCTGTTATGGGCGGGAATTCAATCCGGTGATGCGGACAGCCGGGCGGAAGCGGGGAAATGGGTCGATGCCAAACTCGGCGCGCATGGACTGATTGGCGGCCAGGCCTGGGATTTGCGCCGGCGGGATGGCGAGCACAGCACCTCGGAAGTCAGCGCGGTGGCCGCGCGCAAAACCGGTGATTTGTTGCGGCTCACGATGGTGCTGCCAGCCCTTCTCGGTATCGCTTCGCAACGCGAAATCCAGTTGCTCGACCGGCTCGCGCTGCTCAGAGGGTTGGCCTACCAAGCGGCCGATGACCTCAAGGACGTTGCGGCCGAGGATGGCAATTTCGGAAAAACCGCAGGCCGCGACCAGAATTTGGGTCGGCCCAATTTGGTTGCGGCCGAAGGCTTCGCCGCCGCGCGTGAAAGATACGCGCGGCTGGTTGCGAGCGGAGACCAAGCCCAAGCCGCGCTCCCTGGGGGCGATGCATGCTGGGGAATGCTTGACCTGCTGCGCGTCCCGATGCCGGATCAGGAACGCGAAGCTTCGCCTCGCAGCGCCGAGTCCCCATCACCCGCTCCGATTTCATGAGTCTATGGCGGATGATCTTCACCAACCTTCGCCGTCACCGCGTGCGCACCGCGATCGGTGCCGCGGGAATCGCGCTGGGGGTCGCCACCATGTTGAGCGTGGTCGGCCTGTTGGGAGGTGCGGTGAAAATGTTCGAGCGCATCCTCCGCGGCGACGCGGAAATGGTCGTGTTCGAGCGGAACGTTTCGGATTTGTTCTTCAGCAATGTGCCGGAAGACTTGGCAGGTGATCTCCGCAAGCTGCCGTCCGTGAAAGACGCGCGACCGGTTTTGTTCACCATCATCAGCGCGCCCGACCGGCCGATCATCACTTGCTTCGGCATCGAAGCCACCGATGGCCGCTTGTCCAAGGGCACCTGGCTCGAAGGCAGTGCCGCGAATTTCACCACCGGGGGACGGGGCGTGGTGCTTGGCGAGCGAGCCGCGGATTTCGTGAAGCGTCAGGCCGATGGAATGGTCGAGCTAGGCCAGGAACGTTATCCGGTTGCGGGCATCGTGCGGATGGAAAATGGTTTTGAAAACGGTGGCGTCTTCATGCCGCTCGCGACCTGCCAGGAGTCATTTCACAAACAAGGCTTCTGCTCGGTGGTCTCGGTCGCGCTCGCCAAAGGCCATGAGGCCGGTGAAGTCAAAAGCTGGGTCACCGCCAATCGTCCGCGCCTGACCGCATTGGAAAACGAAGAATTCAGCCGCAGCTACTCGCAGTTCAAGATTTTGAAAACGACCGCTTGGGTCGTTGGCGGCTGCGCGTTTCTGTTAGGCGGCCTGAGCGTGACCAACACAATGATCCTGTCGGTCTTCGGAAGGATCAAGGAACTCGCCGTCGCGCGCGTCTGCGGATTTTCCAAAGGGCAGATCGCCCGGATGATATTCGGCGAATCGCTGCTGGTCTCCGCCATCGGCACCCTGGGTGGCTGGGGCCTCAGCGTCATCGGTCTTTATGTGCTGCGATCGGTTCCCCAGTTCCAGGGTTACATCGATCCGCGCATCGGCTGGGTTGAGATTCTGGGAGCGATGTCACTGGCGGCTGTCACCGCTGTGGCTGGGGCGATGTATCCGGCGTGGTATGCATCTTCCTTAAAGCCCGCCCAGGCATTGCGGTTTGAATAGCGAACGGAAATTTCATGCAACCTCATGTATCGGTCAACGACGTCTGGAAGAGCTTCGACAACGGGCGCATCGAGGTGTTGAAGGGTGTCAGCCTTGAGGTGCCCGAAGGTGAAATCATCGCGCTCTGCGGAACGTCTGGCTGCGGGAAATCGACTTTGCTCAATGTCATCTCCGGACTTGAGGAAGTGGATCGCGGCCATGTTGCCGTCGATGGCAGGAAAGTGAGCGATGAAGCGGCACGGGTGGAGATGCTGCGCCATCATATCGGTTACGTGTTTCAATTCCATCATCTCATGCCCGATCTCACGCTTGCCGAAAACTGCCTGGTCCCGGTCGTCGCCGCGGGTGGCCGCAGGGAGGCGGCATTGCAACGCTTGCACGAACTTGCGGAGGCGACGGGAGTGACCCATCGCCTCAAGCAAAGGGTGCGTGAGCTGTCCGGCGGCGAACGCCAGCGCGGTGCCTTGGTGCGATCACTCATGAATGATCCGCGGCTGCTGCTCTGTGACGAACCCACCGGCGCTCTCGATGAAGCCAACCGCGAGCGCGTCTTTGAACTTCTGATGCAACTCGTCCGCGCGCGGGGCCGGACCTTGATCATGGCCACCCACGATCTCGATCTGGCGCGTCGCTGCGACCGCGTGGTCAACATGCGTGATGGCCGGATCGAAGGTGAAACCGATGCACGGCGATGAGCAAAATCGGACTCGCGGATGACGGGGTTGATTGCGCGGGACGCCATGCGCTCGGCTGGCTGGTGTTTGGCAACACGGTGGGTCTCTGGTTGTCGCTCCTGCTCATCGCACCCGGCTGGCAATCGGGCGCGCTGACCTATGGACGCTGGGTCCCCTTGCATTTGAATTCCCAGTTATATGGCTGGACCGCGCTGCCGCTCGTCGGTTGGTTGCTGAGGATTTATGGAGTCAATGAAAGTAAAGCCCGCGCATGGGGAACGGCCGTCGTGTGGGCATGGACCGCCGCGCTGGCGATGGCATGTTATCGATGGCTGGACGGTGAGACGTCGGGGAAAATTTTCCTCGATTGGAGGAACGGCTCGCTGTGGGCGTTTCTCGCCGCGCTGGTGATGTTGTGGCTTGTGCTTGCGGTTTCGTGGTTCGGACAATCACGCGTTTGGAACCGTGCGCGCTGGTTTTCGACCGCTGGCTTGATCGGCCTCGCGTGTGTGCCGGTGATGATGATAGCGGCTGCGTCACCGGACACGTATCCACCGGTGGACCGGACGACTGGCGGGCCGACAGGTTCAAGTCTGCTGGGTTCGACGCTAGTGGTGGTGGGATTAATGCTGCTCTTGCCACGGGCCACCGCCTTGCCGGGAGCGGGCCGGGCGGGTCGCTGGACATGGCATTATTTCGCGGTCTCATGGCTCGCGTTCGGCATCACCGAATCCATCGGTGGCGGTCATTTCGATTCATGGCAGATCGGCGCGATGCTGATGTTGTTGCCATGGGCCTGGCTGATCCCGCGTGATTGGAAGGGTTTCAAATGGCCCGATGGTTCGAAAGCCTGGCGCGTGGCCATGCTAGGATGGTGGACGCTGCTGGTGCTTTCAGGAGTGGCAATGTATTCGCCCGGCATTCTGGACCGGATCAAATTCACCAACAGTCTCGTCGCCCATTCGCACCTGGCGATGGCAGGCTTCACGACATCGTTTTCCGCGCTGCTCTTGTCGATCCTCATGCGCCGCCGCATCGGCTCCGCCGCGTCGGTTGCGATCTGGCATCTTGGCGCATTTACGATGATTGTCGTACTTGTCATCCTCGGCTGGCGCGAGGGCGCGGGGCCGGAGTGGATGATCGTCCCCGCCGGCTGGCGGCATGCGGGGCTGGCGGCACGCGCCGTTTGCGGCATGGCCATGCTGGCGGCATCCATCACGTGGCTGAAAAAACCAATCCGATCATGAAGCGCCTCAAATTTCTTTATCTGTGGAGTCTTGCCGTGGGCGCGATGGATGCCTGCACCGGGCTGTTGCTCATTGCCTCGCCGGGCTTTGCCCTCCGCATGATGGGCATTCCTGCGCCGCAACCCGGCACCGCCGTCTTCCTCAGTTGGATGGGTGCTTTCATTGCGGCTGTGGGTCTGAGCTATGGCCTGGTTTTCAGGGGGCCTCGTGATGCTACGACCGTCTGGATTTTCACCGCGGGCGTTCGCTTGATGGTGGCCTCGTTTCTGGCGTGGAAAATCATGGCCGGTGAATTGCCGGTGTCTTGGTCGATGGTTCTTCTAACCGATTTCGTTGTCGCGACGGTCCAGTGCGCCATCCTGCGCGCCCGCTGGTGGGAGGGGGTTCCGCGATGAATGCGATCCCGATGCGGGCCGCCCTGGTTGTCGCGGCGACTTATGGATATTTCCTGCTGTTCGCCCAATTCGCATTTGTCGAACTGCTGCGGACGGACATGGCCCGCTATCAGGAGCATGCGCTTTCATCACCGGTATTGACCGAAAAAATTGTTCTCGGCGCGATGGCGGCTGTCGGCATTCTAACAGGTTTTTTCGTCGCGTGGAAAGGGGCCTCGCCTTGCAAAATCAAGGTGGGTCTCGCGCTGGGCGCGGTGGCTTCATTGCTCGCACCGTTGAACCACAGCTTCGCTTGTTTCGTGATGCTGGCCGTTCTGGCAGGGGTTGGAATTGGGTTCGCGACCGTAAGCCTGGCTCCCCTGCTGCGTGGTTGGTGCGGGTTGCTGTGGGTCGGCCTCGGCACCGGCCTTGGCTACGCCGTCTGCAATCTGCCATTCGTGTTCACCCAATCTCCCGCCAACCAGTCATGGATTGCGGCGGGCTTTGCGATCGTTGGTGCCATCGCCGTGCCGGGACAACGTGGTGCCATCGGAAATTCCCAGTCGCGGATCTTCCCATTTTATTCCGCACTCATCTTGTTCACCGCTCTCGTCTGGCTGGATTCCGCGGCGTTCTTCGTCATCCAACACGCGTCGGATCTGAAGTCCGCAACGTGGGGCGATGCTCTGCTCTGGCGCAATGCCGCGCTGCACCTGGTGGCCGCGATTCTCGCCGGACTCTGGTTGAAAAAAGGTGCTGCGCGTCTCGTTCCGGCCGTCGCCTGGTGCCTTCTTGCCGTCGCCGTGATCGCGGTGAACCAACCGGCTGGCCGCACCGTTGCAGGATGGCTGTATCCGGTGGCGGTATCGATTTATTCAGTCGCGCTGGTGGCCTGGCCCGCTTGGTTCGCGGGCGAATTGAACGATCGCCAGATCGCGTGGCGGGCCGCCTGGATCTACGCCGTCGCCGGTTGGTTCGGTTCGGCAAACGGCATCGGTATGGTCCAATCGCTGCAACGGATCCCGCCCCAGTTCATTGCCATCGCGGGCATCTGCGTTCTCGCGGCAATGGCCTCGGCCCATTTCGAACGCTGGCGGATATGGGCCGTGGTGGGCTTGGTCATCGCAGCTTCGCGGTGGCCGGGTAAAGCGGATGACTTGGCAGGGTCTTCCTACGATCGGGGCAAACAGGTTTACCTCGCGGAAGGATGTATTCATTGCCACAGCCAGTATGTGCGTTCTGGAACCCGCGATGAGGAATTTTGGGGTCCGGCCCGCGATTTGCGCGCGGGTTGGAGCGAACGTCCGGTCCTCATAGGAAATCGCCGCCAAGGTCCGGATCTTGCGGATGTTGGAGCCCGGCGCTCGGCGGCTTGGTTGAAATTGCATTTCATAAACCCCGCGGATTTTTCACCCGGCACTGTCATGCCGTCCTATGCGCATCTGTTCGACGATGGCCGGGGCGAAGACCTCGTGAGTTATCTAAAACAATCCGGAGCTGATGCGATACCCGCGCTCGTGAAAAAATCAGCCAACTGGAACCCTGCGTCGGCCACCTCCTCCGTTGATGGCGCGGCATTATTCCAGCAGCAGTGCATCCACTGTCATGGTGCGGAAGGAAAAGGCAACGGCCCGCTTGCCGGCGAACTCGCGAAGCCTCCCGCGAACCTCGCCAATGGCCCGTGGATCTGGTCCGCCGGCGACGATCCGATGCCTGCGATCGAGCGCGTTATCAAATTCGGTATTTCGGGCACGGATATGCCGGGACACGAAACCCTGACCGATCCACAAATCATCGGCCTTGCGGCATTCGTCCGCGACCTGAGGCGGACTGCCGTGGAATGAATTCGGGGCGACCGGTGATCGCCCCTACGGAAAATGCTTCATCACCTTCGTCACCGCCGCTTCGGGTGTGAGGCCGTGAAGTTCGCGCAGGATGTCGGGCTTGCCGTGCTCGACGAAGGCATCCGGCCAGCCGATGCGTTCGACGGGCGTGTGGATGCCGGCGTCGTGGAGATTTTCGATCACCGCCGCGCCGAAGCCGTTGAAGAGGACGTGGTCTTCGAAGGTGCAGACGACCTTGCATTTCCGCCCGTAGGTCTGGAGAACTTCGCCATCCAGCGGCTTGATGAAACGCGGGTTGATGAGCGCGACCGACAGGCCCTTTTCTTCTAACAGAAACTTGGTCCGCTCGGCCATTTCAAACATGGTGCCCAGGCCGATGAGTGCGACATCCGTTCCATCCGCGACGACCTCGGCCTTGCCGATTTCAAGCGTCACCGGACTGTTCTTGATCTTCGTCCCGCGGATGACGCCGCGGGGATAGCGGATGGCCGATGGGCCGGCGTCGTATTGCGCCATGGTGTGGAGCATGTCCACAAACTCATCCTCATCCTTCGGTTGCATGTGGATGATGCCGGGGACGTGGCGGAGATAACCGATGTCGAACAGCCCGTGATGGGTCGGTCCGTCATCGCCGGAAAGGCCGCCGCGGTCCATGCATAATCTAACAGGAAGGCCTTGCAGCGCCATGTCGTGGATGATCATGTCATAGGCCCGCTGCATAAAGGTCGAGTAGATCGCAAGGAAGGGCCGGTAGCCTTGTGTTGCCAACCCGCAGGCAAACAAGGCGGCGTGCTCTTCGGCGATCCCCACATCGAAATAGCGGTCCGGCAGTTCGTTCTTGAAAATCTCCAGCTTGGTTCCGCCGGGCATGGCGGCGGTGATGGCGACGATTTTCAGGTCCCGCTTCGCGAAGTCCGTCACCGCGCGGCCGAAGATGTCGGAGCAGGTCGGTGATGTCGAAGAATCGGTCGAGCCGTCCTCGATCTTATAGGTGCCGAGGCCGTGGAACTTGCCGGGATTGTCGAGCGCGGGTTGATAGCCGCGGCCTTTTTCAGTGATGACATGAAGCACCACCGGTTCATGCAGCGTCTTGAGATGCTCAAAAGTGCGGACCAGCAGGCCGATGTCATGGCCATCGATCGGGCCGAAATAGCGCAGTCCGAATTTCTCGAACAGGACGTTTTGGAAGAGCAGGTTCTTCGCTCCTTCCTCAACGCGGTGTGCGAGGTTTCTAACAGCTTTGCCGGCGATGCGTTCGACAAAATCCGCCGCTTGCCGGCGCACCGCGGCATAGGTGCTGTGCGTTTGGAGCGCGTTGAAGTATTGGGCGATCGCGCCTACGTTTTTATCGATCGACCACTCGTTGTCGTTGAGGACGACGATGAACTTGCGGGTGGTCTCGGCGATGTTGTTCAAGGCCTCGAGGGTGGGTCCGCAGGTGAAAGCGGCGTCGCCCGCGACAGCGACGACATGATTTTCCGCGCCTGACAAATCACGGGCCGCAGCCATCCCGAGGGCTGCGGAAAGTGCGGTGCCGGCATGACCCGCGCCGTAGCTGTCGTGTTCCGACTCGCTGCGAAGGAGAAAACCATTGAGCCCTTTGTAGGTGCGGATCGTATGAATTTCAGCCGCGCGGCCGGTCAGCATTTTGTGGACGTAACCTTGGTGGGAGACGTCGAACACGAACTTGTCCTCCGGCGTCGAGAAAACACGGTGCAGCGCGACGGTCAGTTCCACCACGCCAAGATTCGGACCGAGATGGCCGCCTGTTTTCGAAAGGCAATCGATCAAGGTCCGCCGGATTTCCTCCGCCAGGAGCGGGAGCTGATCGTCGGCCAGCTTTTTGACATCGCCAGGTCCGTGAATCGTGGAAAGAAGCGGTCCCAGTGTGGGAGGATTAGAAGAGGCGGATGTCATCGTCGTCGTCGGAATCACCCTGCGGATCGGATGGGGTGGTGATTTCCGAAGTTTCCTCTGCCGCCGCGCCGCCTGCCAGCGAAATCTCGTTCTGGTTGCGCAACGTGATCAGTTTAATGCGGTCCCGGGCCACGTTGAGGATGGCCTCGCAGCGGTTCAGGCATTCCGTGCCTTTTTCGTAATGCTTCACGAGCTCTTCCAATGGCAGCGAATCGCTTTCCATGGCCTCGACGATCGTCTCCAGGCTGGCGAAGGCTTGTTCGAAGGTCTCCCCGGAAGAAGCGCCGCCAGGGGCTGACGGTTTCACGCCCGCCATGTCAGTTGATGGTTTCTTCGCCGGCATTGCGGATGATTCGATCGCTGTAATACACCATGTCAGTGCCCACCAGCCACTGGCGGTATTGATAACGCTTGGCGATGGCCGCGATGTGCGGGTCCTTGTCGAAAATGGACAGGCCGGGAGGATAGGTGGCGATGAACACCCGGCCATCGAAGACGAGCGCGGTGAAATCCTTGTAATTCGCCGCCACTTCGGAGGCAGGCCCGGAGCCATGCGACAATGGCGAAATGAGGATGCCCGCCACAGGCGTCTGCAAATCCGCGGCGATCGTTTCCAAATCCTCGAAGCCTTTGCGTGTCGGAGGCAGCCAGATGCTGATGCGGTCCGCGTACCAGGCAACGGCCCATGGCTGGTCGGAGAACACGATTTGATCCTTGGTGATCCATCCCTTGAGCCCGGCCTTCTTGCTGTTAAGTGCGGGCGCCCAGTAAGGCGGCCAATGCGGCACACCACCGCGGTCGCGGAGAGTCATCCCGACCCGCACTTTGGGCGGCAGCGCGAGCAACAATGGCAACGCGCAGATCGCGACGATGACGACATGATGAACGTTGCGCAGAATCGGTGTGCTCACGACGAACTCCAGCCGGCTCCACAGGATGGAGATAAACGCCAGCCCGTAAGCGGTCATGATCGGCGCGAACAAAAGGTGGATCTGATTGGGGTCGAGTTCGTTCTTTGAAATGCCAAAAAAGGCCAGTCCAAAGGCCGCGCTGATCCACATTAGCAGGATGCACCATCGGAAGCTTGCAATCGAAGCCCGCTTGAACGGGTGCAGCAGCGCGATGAAAAACAAGGGCGCGATCACGATGCCGCCCAGAAATGGAATGATGTCAGTGGCTTGCAACAAGGTGGTCCGCAGCACTTTTCCAATCAAGCCATCGAGGACCAGCGGTTCAGCCTCCAAGTCCGGATTGCGCATGACCGCGGCTTCCGAGCCGTTGCCCAGGCCGTTGTAAAGTGTTAGAAACGCGGTTCCGAATGGAGAGCCGGATATGCTCTGGTTTCGAACCATCACAAAGGCCGCGGGGATGATCAGGATCGCGAGGATCGAGATGGCGACAATGCCCCGTGGCCGGAATGCGACAGCGGCGAAAATGATGTAGCCCAGCGCGATCCAGACGGTCATCCAGTGCGTCAGTGCCAGCAGCGTGAAGAACACGCCGGCGATGACCGCGGGGGTCATTGCGATCCTTCCCTCGGACGCCGCCTCGACCGCCCGATAGACGAAGTAGATGCCGCATGAGAACAACAACAGCATCAGCATTTGCGGCAGCCCGCTCAGCGAGTAGTCCCACATCGTCTCGCAGAACAACATCAGGATCGCGCAAACGCCGGCGATCTTCGCATCGAAAATCCGCGAAATCAGCAGGTAGTTCACGCCGATCGCCATCAGGAAAAACAAGGTTGAGACCGTGGCAATGACGCGGTCGAGCGGATGGACCATTTCGCTGGCTTTCATCGGCCATGCGTCAGGTGCGTCCGCACCGATCAGCTTGAGCACCGCGGCGTTGAGCAGGGGATTGAGAGGCGAGTGATAGGTGTCCTGGAATCCTTTGAATGCAACCGAGCCGGCGGCGACTTTCTGCGCCTGATAGTAGGCGACCGGCCGGATCATCTGGGTGGTGAAGCCGTTGCCGCGGGCGATTTCCCGTGCCATCTGCGCCTGGTCCATCGCTTGCGGCGAGTTCAATCCCCGGAACAAGACGAACAGGTTGCCCAGCGTGAGGATGATCAGGGTCAGGAAAAACAGACTGCGGCGGATGATGATGCCGGTGTCAAAAGCGGAGGTGTTGATGCTCATGAAAGGTCTTGGGAAGCGGGGGAAATTTAAAGGCCGAGTTCCTTCAGTTTGCGCTGGAGGGTTCGCCGGCTGACTCCGAGGAGATCCGCCGCGTGGGTGCGGTTGCCACCAGCCCGTGAAAGTGCCGCGCGGATCGTGTTGGTTTCAAGCGCATGCAAATTCAATTCGGAGGGGGCTTCAAGGGCGATTTTGGCGGTGGCATCCGGTGTGATCGCCGCCGCGGCAGGCGAAGCATGGAGAAACTGCGGCAGGTGGCGAGCGTCAATCACAGGATCGTTGCTCATCACCACCCCGTGCTCGATCGCCGTGCGCAACTCGCGGACGTTGCCCGGCCACGAATAGCCCATCAGAAGTTCCAGCGCGACATCCGTCAGCGCTTTGAAAGGCCGGTCATTTTCCTTCGCGAACTCCTTCAAAAAGCTGTTCGCCAGCAACACGATGTCCTCCCGGCGGTCCCGCAGCCGGGGCATGGTGATGTTCACGACATTGAGGCGGAAATAGAGATCCTCCCGGAAATCGCCCCGCGCCACCAGTTCCCGCAGGTTCTTGTTGGTGGCGGCGATGACCCGCACGTCCACCTTGATGGGCACGTTCGACCCGACCCGTTCCAAGGTCCGCTCCGATAGCACCCGCAGCAGCTTCACCTGGGTCGAGGCATCGATCTCGCCAATTTCATCGAGAAAAAGCGTGCCGCCATCCGCCTGCTCGAAGCGGCCGATCCGCCGTTGCGAGGCACCGGTGAACGCGCCTTTCTCATGCCCGAATAGTTCGCTTTCCAGCAATTGCGGTGACAAAGCCGCGCAATGGACGATCACCAGCTTCGCAGCAGGCCGTCCGGATAAATGGTGCAGCGTGTGCGCGACCACTTCCTTGCCCGTTCCCGAATCGCCTTCGATCAGAATGGTCGCCCGCGTCGGCGCGACCTGCTGGACCAGTTCGGTCACGCGTTTGATCGCGGGCGATTTGCCGATGAGTTGGTCGAGCTTGTGCGATTTCTTGACCTGTTGGACAAGTTGCTGGTTCTCGGTCTCCAGGGTCCGGTTGTGCAGCGCCCGCTTGAGCAGCATTTCGACCTCGTCGAGATTCAGCGGCTTGGTCACGAAATGCCAGGCCCCGCGCCGCATCGCCTCGACCGCGGTGTCCACCGAGCCATACGCCGTCATCATGATCGCGAGCGGCGGCTCGGGCATTGCCAGCGCCGCGTCTAACAGATCCATCCCGCTATCGCCGCCCAACCGCAGATCTGTTAGAAGCAGCTTGATCGGCTCGCTCTTTAAAATCGCCAGCGCCTCATCCTTTCCCGCCGCCGTATAAACTTCGAAGTCATCCTCAAGCGCACTGCGCAGCCCCTCGCGGGTCGCGCGTTCGTCTTCGACAATCAACAGGGTGGGCAACATATTATTTAAGCACTAAATCTTAAGCATGAAATTCTAAACGAAGACAAATAACATCTAACAAATAACGAATAACTTCTCCCTTCGTGTCCCTTCGTGCATTTCGTGGTTTCTCAAATTTGTTAAAGATCGATGACCGGTTCCGGCGCGCCCAGCAATCTAACAGAACGTTCCGCCCTTGGCAAATGGAGGAGCACGCGGGTGCCGCGGTCGGGCTCGCTTTCGATCGCGATATCGCCGCCATGCGCGCGGATGATGCGGCGGACAATCAACAGGCCAAGCCCCGTGCCCGAGGATTTCGTGGTGCGGTATGGCTCGAACAACGCGCCCATGTGTTCCGGTGAAATGCCGGTGCCGTTGTCCTCGATGGAAATCTTGTATTCGTAATCGTTGGCATACGTGCGGATCGTGATCCGTCCATCGCTGCAGGAGACCGCCTGATACGCATTGCGGATGAGGTTGTAGAATACCTGCTGGAGTTGGCCCGCATCGACCGTGGCCAACGGCAGCGAATCGGCGAAATCGAGTTCCACCGAAATTTTCCGGGCTTCGAGTTCCGGTTCTAACAGCTTTAGCGTTTCCTGGATGACCTTGTGCAAATCGTGGCGTCCCCGGTTGGGGGTGGTCGGTCGCACGGCATGCAGGAATTGCTTCAGGATCGTATCGAGCCGGCCGATCTCGCTGCGCGCGGTGGCGAGATTTTCCTCCAAGGGCGCGCGGTCTCCCGGCGGCAGCTTGCGCAATTTGCGGCCTAACAGCTGCAGATGGATATCGAGCGAGTTGAGCGGATTTCCAATTTCATGAGCCACGCCGGCGGCGAGCAAGGTCAGCGCGTTGAGGCGTTCCGACTCCAGTGTTTCCTCCACCTCGGCCCGCGTGCTGGTCATGTCGCGGATGAGCATCACGTATCCCAAAGACTCGCCGTCGTCCGTGCCGTCGATTGGCGCGAGGTAGAAATTGAGATAGCGGTTGTCGGGATAAAACACTTCCAGGTCACGGCTGATCGTCCGCCCCGGCTTGCCGAGCTCTTCCCAATCCAAGCCGCGGATCTGTGAGGAAATCGGTTCGCCCTCCGCGACTTCCGGATCCAGGCCGAAAAACTGGCAGGCCGCCGGATTGAGGAAGCCGATGATCCCCGCCGGATCGAGAAGGATCACGCCCTCGTGCAGCGCCTCGAAGACTTTTTCCAAAAACCCGCGCTCCCGGATCAGGCGGGTGACGATCTGCTGCATGTCCCCCGGCACCACCCGGTCGAGCCGCGATGCCAATTTTTCCAGGAAGCCCGACTTCTTGTGTTTGCCCGCGCGGGGAATCCGGTGTTGTGGATGGGGCATGACGGACGTTCGATTGATCTTCTGCACCTTCCCCGATCTCGCTCAGGCGCGTCAGATTGGCACAGCCCTCGTCGAAAGGCAACTCGCAGCCTGCGTGAATTTCCTGCCGGGAGTCGAGTCCGTCTATCGCTGGGAAGGGAAAATCGAATCCGCCAGCGAAGTCCTCGCCATTTTCAAAACCACGGCCGCCGCCTGGCCGGCGTTCGAAAAAGCGCTGGCGGAAATGCATCCGTACAAGGTGCCGGAGATCATTGCGATGGAACCCACCGACATTGCCGCGACCTACCATGCCTGGATCCACACCGCCACTTGTTGAGAAAGAATTGATGAACGACGAATGATGATTGTTGATTTTTGATCTACGGGATCAGTCGTTGCCATCGGCGGTCTTGTGCTGCTGCCCCGGGAGCGCTGGTCTTCAGACCGGCGCCTTGAGGTGTCATCTTCGTCCAAATCAAAATTCAAAAATCCAAAATCATCATTCGTCAATCAATCCCAATCACCGAATCCAATGGGCTTCGCACCCCGCGATCATTTCCGATCTCCGCCGCGTGGGCGTAGATTTCCGTGGTTTTCACATCCGCGTGGCCCAGCAACTCTTGCAAGGTCCGGATGTCTGTTCCTCCTTGCAGCAGAATGCCACTTTCTCCACATTCACCAAGCTGCCCAGCCATTCCGTCGCGACGCCCTCATCCATCACCCGCTTCGCCGTCCCGGCAAAATTGCCGAATCGCCTCATCCAGCCCGCATACGTTTGCCGCGTTTTCAGCGCCAATCCACGTCTTGCGCCCGCATGATGCACCGCATCGTCCAATCGCTCACTGAGCCCCCTCGCATCTCCTCCGGACTTTTCACAAATCTCAAGCCAGCCGAGGAACCAGCGGATCGCTTCCTGCCATTGGCGCAACTGCCATTCCGGGCGATCCTTCGCCTTGGCTACTTCGCGCCACCAGCGGTTGGCTGCGTCTCGTCCCGCTGGCAGACTTCTCTTTTGCCGCCAGTCCTCGAGCCAGCCGAGCACATAGCCATATGCTTCCTGCTCCCTATGTGTCACGTCCCTGGATCTCGACAAATCATCGCGCCAATCATACCGCCGGGTCCGCCCGCTCGTAATTTCAAGCTCAGCACTCATTTGAACACTGTCCGTCAGAACGCTGTTTATATCAAGAAGATTGTGATCATTTCGCTCCCTCTGAAATCCATCTGTTCCAAAAAATCCGGATTTCCGAAGCTCGATATCTGTTAGAACAACATTTCCCGACTTCCACCCTATCCAAAAAATCAGACGGTGAAAAACAAAGGCTCAACTGGCTAGTTGTCAAAAGCTCAGGAACCGGATCTTCGCCACTTGCCAGAGCTATCTAAAACGATAACACTTCCCCCTGAACTAATAGACTGTTAGCCTGAATTTCCTGTATCACGGCTTCCATGCGGCTCATTCGCTCTTGCGCGGATCGGAGTTCATCGCGTAGGCCATCACCCACGGCGCGAGCCTCCCGCAAGGAATGTTCCAGATTATCCACATCGCTGCGGAGCGAGTCCAGTTCGTGAAGCCTGTTGCGGGCTTCGTTGGCGGTTCTTTCGATTCGTTCGAGTTCATATTGTCCAATCATATAAATTAAGAAGGCTAACAAGTGGATGCTGGCAACGGCGGGAAGCTGCCTTGTTGGTTTATTCGGAGTCCAGCGCCCGCCGTTGCCAGATCCTTGTCGTTCGACTGAAACTCATGAAAGCCCTCTTTGCCACTTTGTTCATTCTGTCTGCTACGTTACCCAGCGATGCAGAAGAGGCTAAAAAGCGCGATTGGAGCATGAGCCACGCGACGTTGGAAGAGATTATAGCATCCTACGATCAAATCACTCAAATCCTAGGCCCGGTATCCGGAGACTATAAGTTCGAGCTTTTCGAAGGGTTGCCTCATCCTAGATGGGAGCCGAACCTCCTCGCTTCAGAGTCGAAGCGCGGGATCTCGTTCGAAGATCACGGATTTCTTTTCTATGAGCAGGCAAGACGCGTCACGGAAGCGGATACGGTGGCCGTAAGGCGAATTCTCCGATTAGAGAAGAACTACACCAGATTTCAGGGCTTCAAGATGTGCGGAGGTTTTCATCCGGATTTTTTGGCCAAACTGAGTGGTGAGAGTGGCATTGTTTCAGTTCAGATTTGTTTAGGCTGCGGAGAAGCTCGAATCTTTAAGGGCGCTCAGATTGTGCACTGTGATTTGGGCGCCGAAAGCCACAGGTTTCTAGAAGCCATCTTAGAGGAATACTACCTGGAGCGCCCCGATAAAAAGCCGGTCGAACACGTCGTGGGTGGCAACGGCGGATAAGCTCCTTCGCTCGCTTCGCTCTATGAGTCCAGCGCCGTCGTGCCACCACATTTAACGTTGCCCAAGAAAATGATGCCCACCAGCGACATAGAGAGCGGGGAAGCCCCCTCAAGGAGAGGAGCAGTAAAAGTCCTGGTGGTATTACTTGCGATCTTTGGCGCTGTCTTTTTATGTCAAAAATTCAGCAGTGATAAAGGCTTCTTCCTCCATCTTGCATTTGTATTCTTAGTCCTTTGTCTGGATATCATCTATGTGCTGTTTCTCTTCACCAGAAGGCTACGAAGACCATTGCGGATCGGCATCACATCGTTTGTCATTGCGGTTTTTATCACTCCCGGCGTTGTGGTTGGGCATGGAGCAATGATTGTTCCCGCCTGGATGTTTCTATTGAGCCATGAAGATCAACAATGGATTCGTGGTGGTGTCATCCCAATTGTGGTTGTCTTTTTGATCATTTTCAGCATTCAGTATGTGTTTTCGATCTTCCTAATAAGAGAAGATAAGGCTAACAAGTCGTGGCGCACCAACCGGGCATAAGCTTTTCAATTTCATTTCAACATCCCTTCAACCGCGCCGGTGGGCGCACATCAAACGTTGTGCCAGAAATAGAAAGAATCCGCCATTGACGTCCTCCGCCAATGGGGTATCTTTCTCCTGGTGACCCTTCAATTCATCGAGTCCCCGGTTTATTCGGAACAGATCGACGATTTGCTGACTGTGGAGGATCATCGCCAGTTGCAGTTGCACTTGCTTGAACAACCGGACCGAGGTGACGTCATCAAGGGTTCCGGGTAAGCGGTCAACGGACGGCCATCGGGTGCTGCTGGCGGCCGCAGCATAGTTAGCATACATACCTGTGTATGTTATCTATGATGGCTGCCGGTTCAAAGGGCGCAGGCCGGTTCAGCATGGATGGCTGGGGCCGCGGGCTTCCAGCGTGCGGGCAACAGCGCTCCGAGATCGTCTTGGTTGGTCATGGCGG
>JANMJQ010000034.1:0-63404 GCA_031371445.1 Akkermansiaceae bacterium | reverse complement strand
TTCGTAGGACAGTCTGGCGATCTCTGCCCGGCGCAATCCGCAGAAAGCCCAAACGGCAAACGCAGGCACGGATTGGGGTAACACCCGGAGAGCTGTCCGGAGGAATCCTTGAAGCTGGGAGGGCGTGATCGTGCCCACCTCACCTTGGGTGACCTTTGGGGCCTTGGTACGGGTGACCGGATTCGCTGCTACAAGCCCGCGGTCCAAGGCCCATTGGAAAAGGTTGTGGGCAATCGCCCGAATGTTTTTCACCGACTGGGGTGCCAAGCCGCCGGCAGTCATCGAACCCAAGGCCTTGTCGACATCCGCCGTCGTGATCGAACCTGCTGGTTCCGACGCATCGAAGTAAGAGACGAACCGCTTCAGCGCCGACTTCATGGCGTGCTCGTGGCGCTTGGAAACCTTCTCCGCTTGCTTGGCGAGGAGGAACTGATCCCGAAGCTTGTCCAATGGCGGGGAGGTCATGCCATCCTTCAGGCGCTCGATGGTGGCGCGCATCGCATCTCTGAGTGATGGAGCATCCCGGCCGGCAGTTAGTTCTTCCTGCGCGAAGGCCCGCCAGATGCTCAACGCGGACACCTCTTCGGAGTTCGCCGCCGCGGCGCGGCCGTGTTTCTCCCGGGCCTTGCGGACTGTACCAATGTGCTTGTCAGCCTCCTCCGGGGTACCGAACACTTTCACGCACTCCTTGCCGGTTTCGTCGTTGTGTCGGACACGCCAATAAACCTTGCCGGTCTTGGGGTCTTTCCACTCGCGCGAATTGAGGAGTTTCATACCCGACAAATCGCCCCGTGGCGGATGATCGTCAAGGCGCTAACCGGAAAGTAACCGGAAAGTAACGCTGTAACCCTTATTCTATAAGGGGCGCATTTGGTTTCCTAAACTGTAAATTCGTGTTCGATTCACGACGGGGGCATCTTCATAAATAGCTTATAGTAAGTTCATAGTGTAAAATTGAAAGATTCGGAATTCCGAAATAATGCGCCAAAAAACGACCCGAAACGCCACCCTATTCGGAAAGTAACCGGAAAGTAAATCGCTTCGAAATTCCACGGCTCACGTTCTCATGAGATTCGACCCACCCGAGGTAGCGCGATGTTGGCCTCCCACCGCACGGGTGATTCACGTTGCGCGAATTGGCCAAAAATGCTGTGCCGCAGTGATACCGGATCCTGAAGGAACTTGGCTAGAGGCCGGCGGCATTTGTCCGCCTGGTTACAGTGAGGAAATGTTGGCCCACGCGCGTGAGGTCTTCGACGGCGTTGCGCCCGAAGGCCCGCTTGATCTGGATGTCAAACAAGCCCGGATCTATTTTCGAAAGCGAAAAGCAGATCACGGGGCTGAATGCCGAATTATCCTCCCGGATGATTTCCCCTTCCGGAGCAGCCGCAAAGGTTTGGTCATAGAACGGAGTAAGAGTTTTGATAGGGAGGGGAACCCCGTGAGTGAGGTCCTGTTACTGTATGCACTTAAAACCGGCCGCTTGGCTGATCGGGTGAGAGCGGTTGAAGCCTTCGAGCATTTTTTCTGGGGGGCCGCGACGTACGGCGAGATGTTCGACGCCATGGATGACGTGACGCGCACGCACGAAAATTTTTTCGATTTCGTCGGCAGAAAACTCGCGGCCGCGGCATTTGGGTCCAATAAATTATCGGACTGGAGCCTGTGGGAACAGGTTGCTGAAAGTGCGGCCGCAATGGAAAGGGAAAGGGCAAAAAATGCATCTCGTTCGGATGACAATCATTCCCACAGCCAGTTCCTAAAAGCGGTGAAGGACGCCGCAATCGAATTTGAAGGATTGCCTGCTCAAATCCATGTTCGAGAGCGCTGGGAGAAAAACGGGGGTAAAGGGGTATGGAAGGATATTCGCAAGACGCTGGGATTTGACTGGCTTCCAACAAAAGCCGAACGGGGAAAGCTGATTAAGGCAAGTAGGGGTTACCAAGGGTGAAGTAACCCCCCTCCGGAACGGGTGGATTTCTGAACGAAATCCCTCATGCCGAAGACACCGACAGCCAAACGAGACGCAAGCCGTCTCGCCGGGGCATTCATATCGTCGCCCTTGGAGGTGGATACCGGTGATTCAAACGCCCCAGCGTTGCTTCGCCGCGAGGGTCTTGCGGTTCAGTTAGACTGCAGCTTGCGGATGATCGACAGGCTACAGAACCAGGGTATGCCCTGTGTTTTTGTCGGCCGCAGCCGCCGCTTCATTTTCACCGAAGTGGTGGCGTGGCTGAAACGAAAGGGCGCTCGGTAATTCTCTACCAACGGTAGCAACATTCCCTGTTTCTGCCCCATCCCTAATGATCGACCGAATCCACTTCCGACCATGGCACGTCTTCCTCACCGACGAGGCCACTAAGATTAGGTCGACGACCGATCGCTATGACCGCGCCCATTACCTCAAAGGCAAGGTGCGCGGCGGCGTCATGGTCATCTCGTTCGGATCAGGTCGCCGCAAATTCCTCCGGGTGGTCTCCTGCAAAACCAAGGACGCGCGTTGGGCAGTCAATAAGATCGAGGCGAACCTGCCCAGCTTGGTCTTCGGCCACAACGGCCGCCCTCTTCGCGCCGCGGCGGACGTATGGCTGGCGCTGACGATCCTCGTGTTCCTCGTCAAACAGGTCACCGAGCGCGATGGACACTCGCGCATCATTCCCGGCGTCGGAGCGGGCAATCTCGGGTACATCTCATACGTGGAATGCATGGTTCAAATCCATGACCCTGCCCGCTCATTGATCTATGCGAGCCACACCGCCCGTATGAGTCATCAGCAGGCTCCCAACTGTATTTATTTCGGTCAAAGCACGCGCTGCCACACGCGCGAACTCCAGATCGCTTTTTACGACAAGTTGGCGGAGTCCTATCACGGCTCCGTTGATCCGCCGGACCTGGAGCCCACCAAGGCGGAAGTTCGTTACCGCGACGAGTTGCGGCTAGCGAAAGACATCGTGAAAACCGGTTGCGTTGGGAAGGCAGCAGGCGAGGTGGTTTCGACGCTCGGTTTCGACGTGCTCTACCCCTTGGTTCGTCAGGCTATCACCCGCATTACAGGATTCGGATGGGGGGCAGACCTCATGTCGCTCGCCGCGGTGAAGAACAAGAACGCCAGGATCTTGGCGTGCGGTTTGGGCGATGCAATATACGACGCTCGTCGGGTGGAGTTGGCTCTCCACGCTTTCGCTCAATCCGAACAGTTGTCGGTGAACATCATGCATGAAGTCGAACGCAGCCTGCGTGCCTACGCTGTTCGCGCCACTGCACCCAACATCGACAGCCTTCTTCCGGCAGATGCTGCGGACCTTGCTTGGGCTGATGTCAATAATCCGTTCTGCGAACAGGATCATGCGCGCTTGCTGGAGGAGATGGGCGCGCCAACCGAGGCAGACCCTGCGATCGCTGAGGCTTGGTTAACTACCACCCTCCTGTCGGAGAAACCCGAGGAGTATGAGTTGATCGGAAACGTGATGCCGGCTCCGCCCGCTTTCCGGGTCAACACACTTTGAACACGTCTATGGCCCATTTGAATCAATCCAGAGAATCCTCCGGCACCGATGATCCACTCGGCCTTGCCGCATGGTCCGCGTCGCGCGGGCTGTCGGTCGAAGCCGGACTTGCCCTCGTCGCTGCCGTCCTCTCCAACATTGCCGGCCCACTGCAGTTCTTTGACTGCCCCTCGCCGTTCATGGGCTCGCCCGGCTTGGGCATCGCCGCCTCGACTGGGGATGCATTCGGGACCGCAGCAGTTGCCGAACTGACCCTCGCCGTCCGCGCCAAGCAGGACGGCCTGGTTCTACGAAGCCGGGAGTTCACGCGGGAGGAATTGGAAGTCGCTTATCACGATGGCGGGTTCCTCAAACGCAACCAGGAATTCCTGGTCGCACTCGGCAATCTGCCGCCGACAGAGGCTGCACGCTTGGAGCTGACTCCTGACGAGATGTTGGCCCGGGACACGCGGTTCATCACCCAGACCGTTCAACTGGAAAACGTCACGCGGCCCCGCATTCTACTTCCCGTCTCATTGCCCGCCGACATCGACCGGGTGATCGGCGAATGCCACCTCGGCCATGGTTTCGCCGCCGGATCGATCGAGGCGTTGCCGACGTCAGGCACGAAGCGGCACGATCGGGTTGATGAACTTCTGCGCTATGTCATCGGCGTTGAGTCGACGAATAAATCAGGAGGCCGCTCCGTGGCCGTTCCAGAACCTCGGTGGTTGCGCGGTATCCTCTGCTTCTCCCTGCAGCACTTCGACTGGTTGATCCACGAGCGTCGCGACCTGTTGGCGCACCTGATTCCACTTATCCCGTCCGAGGCTCCGATCGCGACCATCGACGAGGAGGCTGCTGCACACTTTGGCGGCATCTTCGGCCGCGCGTCAGTGCTCGCCTTAACCCGGCGCCGCGCGCATGTCCGGGTGGAGGGACACTTCACCAACACTTCAGCCGCGTGGGAGTTCATCGCCCGCCAGCGCGAATTCGTGGGGGAAGTGCAGCGTGTTCCTGGCGAGCAACAGATTCCAGCGATCGCCGCTCTGCCGGCAGCCATAGCCTGGACGCTGCTTGTCCTCGCCGGCCGCACCGATGTCGATGACTACGTCCTCCGCGTAGCCTTTGACGCGGCCCGCAAAATCCATCACCGCGCGATTCAAACCTTCCAGCTTGCCGACAACGCCGCCTTGGCGAGCGCGCGTCTCCACATGGCGCGCAAGCTCGTGACGCGGCTGACCCGCTTCGGCCGGTGCAAGCGCCGAGAACTGGTCCGGGGCTTCGCCAAGCAGGGCCTCGACCTGCACGAGCCGGTGATCCGTATCCTCATCGAAGCCCGTGTGCTGATCGAGACCGACGACGCCTTCCTCTCCCTCGGCCCTGTTCCCGTTGAGAACCTGGCCGCAAGCAACCTCCTTCCATTGGTCTTTCCATGACTAGCCACACCACCATGTCTCCTATCCTTCGGAATCTTCTCACGGCAGCTGACGCGATGGCCGTGGCGCATGGGCTCCCGCTGGAAGTTACGATTCTGCACCTCTGCGCGATGGGGGCGGCCTTGGCCGGGGACCTCGTCACTTCCAATCCGGAGGGAGGGCCTTCTATCCCGGCCAAGTTCTCAGTCGTGTTCCGCACGCGGGATTTTTCGGCTCCCTCATGGCTAGCTGACGAGTGGGCATACCTCGAACGCCGTCAGGAGGAGCTGAACCGTTTGCCCGGCTCGCCACTAGCTTCGCCGCAGGCCATTGCCGCCCTTCGCCGTGAGACGCGCGCGTTCGACTTCGTCACGCAAGGCACGGGTGAGGGTCCGGGGATCGCCAGCGCCCTGTTGGATCTGTCGAAAAACCGGAAGTCTTTCCGCCACATCCAACGCGTGCGCGGAGTGGGCCGACCGAAATGCAGTATCCCGCACGGGTCCACCACGTTCGTTGCCGAAGGGCTATCGCCTCTGGCCACTATCGTCGGCAGCTATTTTCGTGCCAACGGCTATTGGAGCCGGCTGACAACCGCAGTGGCTGATCGCTCGACCGTGCTTGGCTGGGTCGGATCTAACGATTCGCCCAAGTACCATCAAATAGTCCGGCCAACAGGAATTGCCACCCTAGGATGGTTGGTGGCCTGCCCGGCTTCGCAGTTGAGCCATTATGATGTGGCGCCGAAGCTGTTGGCAGAAACCACCCTGCAACGGCTTGAACTGGCCCGGTTCGGTTCCACCCGCTTTCCATTTGAACCGCCTCAACCCGCCAAGGAGCTGCTCGACCGCCAGGTCGGGCGGCTCCAGGAAATCATCGCGCCCTGCGCTCCAGGCGGCGGGAAATGGCTGGCTCCTGACGAATTTCTCGGTTGGCATCTCTCGTCCATTCTAGCAGCTCTGTGCTGCGATAGCCGCGGTGAGGAGTTCAACGTCTCGCTCCATCAGGCGACGCGCGTTGGCTGCGCGGTAGCGGCATGGGTGTTCCGGCAACACGTCCATCTATGTCGTCTAGCGTATCCTTCTGATGACGCTGGGTGGTTCAAGGGTCAGGACCTGGCGATTTTCCGCCTCCTGACCAGTCGGCCCGCGTCGGTCAGGGATGTTCAACGCCGTCTTCGTGGCGTGAACAAGGACACCTGCCTGCGAGTGCTGCGCCGAGCTGTTAGAGCCGGCTTGGTTGTAGAGACCGATGTCCGGCACTTCGGATTACGACACCTCCCTTCGGTGAGTAGCGAGCTGTCGGACTTTCTGTCGGAATTCGATCCCAATTCAATTTTCCCCATTCGACGGAGGTAAAAACCATCCGCAGGCACTGACAACCGCGTCCAGTAGCAATTCTACCAAAACAAAAACAACACCATCAAAAACATGAGTATCCTCCTCGATATCGATAATGAAGCGGTGCCACCGAGCGCCGAACGTCCCAGCCTCCCGAAACAAAGCTTCATGGCTCATCCTGTGATTCCTTCCTTTGGTCATCACCTCCTCAACCTCCCCACAGCGGGCCGACCAGGCAAAAGTGGCAAGGTGTCGGCGGCTATCAAAGAGGCGTGTAAGGCGCTTGACCGTATAAATGGCCCGGTCCGATTTGCCCGCGACGACCGACTCGAAGTGGTTGTGATCGTGCCGACCCCGGATCTCTTCGACGGCACAACTCGTCAGGCCGGGGCGCTGCGTCCGCTGTGGGAAAAGATGCGGGAGTGTATGGCACTCCGCTTCGTTTTTCTCCTACCCGACCCGGCATCGATACGTCCGTCAATGCCGGAAGATTGGCGTCGCGGCTACAAAAACGTCTGCCTCGGAATAGATCTGGGTTCGTGTGATAATCCTGAGGCCGCTATCAAGGCGTTGCTCGCAGTTCCAGCATGCTATAGAATGGCGTTGATCTCTCCCGCCCGCATCATCCCCATCGTGCCCGATAACATTGGTGCTTTGAATTGGTTGGTGATGGCTGGAGGAGAAGATCAGCAGGAGATCGCCCGTGGTTGGGAAGAACACTGCCATCAATTTGGAATTCCATTTCTGTTCCACCGCACCGATGCCTCCAAGGCGGACGTGCGGCCGACGGATGGGAAACTGAATCCCGTGGCACACCCGTTTCATCCTTTTGGGCCGCGAGTGGATTTGGCTCGGCCGACACTTCCGGGCCTTTTCATCGATTCTAATGCCGTGAGTTGCACTGCTGAACCAATCCCTGGAGAAGCTCCAGTCGCCGACCCGGTGAAATTACCGAAGCACGCCATCGGGCACGCATCGAAAGAGCCAGTGGCAGACGAATCGAAGGAGCCCATGGCGCAAGCTTCGAAGGAACCGGCGGCTTCCGCTCCAGAGGAGCAGAGCATGAATGGCGGGGAGGATCAAATCTTGTCGACGAAGGCCAATGAGATTCAGGCGGCACAACCGTCGCATCGCGATGCGGACCCCAGCGAAGATTCCCCCATGGAGCAGCCGCGGGCCGAAGACGTTCAGCCGATTACTACCAGCTCCGTCGAGGATCAACGCGACTTCAAGCGGTTGGACAAGATTGTGCGCGGTACCGCTTCCGCGTTCAAGGAATGCGGGTTGGCTCTCAAGGAGATCAAGGACCGCAAGCTTTGGAAAACCGGTGGCTACAAATGCTGGGAGACGTATGTACGTGAGGTATTGGGAATGTCCGCTCCGCACGCCCACCGGCTCGTCACTGCGTCGCAGATCGCCGCGGAGTTGGCGGAAACCTTACCAGTTGGTAATGCTTTGCCTGCTGTGCTGCCGACATCGGAATCGCAGATGCGGCCGTTGGGTAGCCTGAAGCATCCCCAACAACGCTCTCGGGCGTGGGCAGAAGCTGTCAATCTATCTGGAGGTCAACCGACGGCGAAGACGATCAGTGAGGTTGTGGCAGACGTGATGGCTGATGGTGATGAAGGGACTTCAGTGAAGTGCAAGAACCAGCCGACGCGCGCCGCCGAAGTTTTGAAAGTGGCGTCAAAGCTTCAGGGGGCGCTTCGCCTCTTGTTGGCGTCGCGTGAACGCTTGTCCAATGGAGACCGCGATCAGCTCGCATCGGCTCTCGTGGAAATCAACAGAACAGCGGATGAACTCCTCATCTAAAGAAAGACCGCCGGGCCGCAAAGAAGTCCGGGTCGCTGGCCTACTTAATTCCCCGGCCGTAGGCATGCACATTGTAAATGATCTAACAACTCGATTCGACAGCGGAGAATTACCGGGGGTGCATCTGCGCGCAGGCCATGTCTTGGAGGGGAGACCTAAGTCGTCGATGTCCAGGAATGTCACTTCCGAGGAGCAAATGCCGATCGATCCTTCTTTGGATAGAGATCGGGCACGGGAACCTGAAGTACTCTCGCGAGCTGCAAAAGTTCAAAATCAGCAACCCATCGAACACCTCCTTCAATTCTTGCAATTACTCCCCGCGAAACGTCCCATTCGTTGAGTTGGCATTCGAGCGCCAGTTGGGCTTGGGACCAACCAAGCCGGTTTCGCAAGAGCATTACCTGCGGGCCAACGATGTTTTTCTGGGATTGGGGGGCGCTCAACGCCCCATTGATCTAGCCCCTTTTCTACTTGCCGTTGTCTGGAATTCCAGACAACTTGTCTGAAAATCCAGACACCGCTCCAGCCCCCGAGTTTTTGATGGATCAGCACCTTCAATCCGCAGTCCTCCTCGCGCACACCCCTGTCAGAGCCGGTCAGAAGCGTCATGCAGAAGGCTACGATGACCCTTGACATCTCGTATGAAGTTTTTCTGCCCAAGCTGTGATCAAAGGTTCTCTGCAGATCGGGACATGATCGGGGTTCTAACCTCGTGTCCCCAATGCTCGGCTGAATTTAGCGTGCCCGAGCCTGAAGACGTTGATCTTCCACGCGCGACCACCTCGCTCTTACGATTTGCGCCAGCCAGCGCTAGCACAGAGGAACCGTCAGCGATACCCGAAGAGCGGGGGAGTCGAGACATCCACGTAGTGAAAGGAGGTCGTGAGTTGGGTCCCTTCAAGGAAAACCTGATCGGTGCGATGGTGGACGGAGGGATGCTGGAACAAACAGATATGGTCTGGCATCTGGGTCTCCCGGATTGGGTGCCGCTCCATTTATTTTTAGAGCGTAGGCCCCCGCTTCCGATAGGCGCATCATCGGGTGAGGCAAAGTCTTCCGCAGGTAGACGCTCGGGGTCGATTTCAACCACTGCTCCCAGATCGGGAATGGCACTTACCAGTGCATTCTGTGGGCTTCTAGTTATATTGACTGCACCGACATCTATGCCCGCCATTGCGGCCGTTCCGGCCTTGATCACGGGTAGGCTTGCGCTCGCCCAGATCCAGAATGGCAAGAGACGGAGAAGCGGATTTTGGATTGCTAAGGTTGGAGTCGTACTCGGGATGGTGGGGATCGTTTTGCAAGGGATCATCTTTTTGACAGGACAATCGCGCGTGTCCCGGGTTAGAGAATCGGCAACAAGAGTCGATTCGTCCTCGGGGGCCTTTGAGGCTTCTTCTGGGAGGCAAATCACGTTTTCAGGAGTTTATCTTGAGGTCTACACCTCTTCAACAGGGGGAATGAGGTTCAATCATCAAATTGTTTGGGACTTTCGTTCAAACGGCACCGTGCACCAGTCGGAGAAAGTGGGTGGCATCAATGCTGGAGGGGAGGGAACGTATTCTGTGCAAGGCGGCCTAGTAGATGTGGTATTGGAGGACGACCTGCCCTGCACCTTTCAAATGGAAGGAGATGGCGATTTGATTTCAGGAAAGACAGGAGTACGTCTGGTAAGATTGCGTTAGATTAACTGGGGCATCTCGATAGAGGGAAATCCCTTGTGCCGCAAAAAGTGGGATATCGAGTCAACGACCCACCTGAAATGCCTAATGCGTTTGCGCTATATGAACCTGAAGCAGACGAATCTGCTTTTGGGTGCGCGCTGAATTGTTGGCGCACCTGTTGCTCTAAGCCCGGCCGTTTCGCCGAGCTTTTGCGTAATCCTCACAAATCCTCTATCCATGCCTCGAACCCTATATTCGCCCAAGCTATCGGACGACGTTGTTCATCTGCTGTATATGGAAGGACAACGCCGACACATGCCAATGACACGTCTCGCGGACGAACTGCTTCGGCAATCGCTCGAAGCTTTTCCGGAAGCATCCAATGTCGTTCGCCTGCGTGATCATCATCCAGCAGACGCTCTACCGTGCGAAGAGTCCGGCGCTGCATAAGCGACGGCTCCAAGCATTCTAAAATCCAAAGGCCCGGCACATACGCCGGGCCTTTTCGTTTCACCCCAAAAAACAAACTAACCCCCATACCATCATGGCCATCAAACTTATCGCCAATTACAGCAAGCGTCTCGGACTCCCCGGTTATTCGTCACACCAGTTCAGCGTCTCGGTCGAGACCGAACTCATGGCGACAAATGACATCCCTGCCGAGTCCGCGCGCCTTTATCAACTGCTTCAATCCAACGTGGACGAGCAGATTCTAACAACCGGCTTTGTGCCCCCTTACGATTACGGCATGGAGCCCGCGAAGCCGGGCGATGCCAGTAACGGCACCCGTCCCGCCGCGAATGCCCCAGCCTGGAAATGCTCCGACAAACAACGCGGTCTCATCCTGTCGATCATTGAAGAGCATCAGCTCGACAAAGCCGACATCGAAGCACTCGCCATCGAACGTTTCGGCAAGGGTGTTCCTCTCCTCAACAAAGTTGAAGCGAGCGGCCTCATCAATGAATTGCTCGAGGTCCATGGTGGTGGCTCCAACCGCAGCGGTGGAAACAACCGGCGCAACGGCTCGGCTTATGCCGGGTCCAATGGAAGGAGGGCTGCATGATCGCAAGCGTTCAGGACCCGCCCTTCGCGACCGGGCTGACCACGTGGGCGCAAACACTCCCGGCCCACATCTCCCCAACAGCGGCGAAGGCGTATCTGTCATGCTCGCTCATGTTCTACTTCGAACGTGTCGCCTGCATCAAAAAGAAGACGTCGGTTGCCCTGCATCTTGGTAAGGCGGTGCATGCCGCACTACAGGCCTTCCACCTTGCGCGGTGGAGGGGAGGGGACGACTCGCCTGAAGCCCTGGCCGCCGCGTTCGAGAAATCCTTCACGGACCTCGAACGCGACGAAGGGCCGGTTAAGTTCGATGACGAGGCCCATCGGCATAAAACCCGTCTCGACGGCTTGCGTGTGCTTGCCGCCTACCTCGATTCCCCGGAAGCGATGAAGGAAAAGCCACGCGCCGTCGAAGTGCTGCTGAAGGAAGAGATCGCGGGTCTGTCGGTTCCGCTAACAGGGGCGATGGACCTGGTGGAGGGCAACTTCACCCCGGTCGATTTCAAATCGTCCTCGTCCAAACCCGATCCGTTACACGCGGCCTTCGATCATGAAATCCAACTGGTCTCCTATCAGCTTCTGATGGAGGCAGCCATCGGCGAAACCCCGCCATCGCTCGACCTGGTGTTTCTCGTGAAAACGATCAAGCCCCAGACGATCCGGGTTTCCAGCCCGCCGGCCGATGCCCACCGCAAACGCCGCGTGGTCGCCCTGTTGGAAACCGCCGTCGAAGGCATTGCATCCGGCCGGTTTCATCCCCAGCCGGGGATGCAGTGCTCGTGGTGTCAGTTCAAGAACGAGTGCATGGCGTGGCTGCCAGAGGCCTATCAGGAAAGGAGGGCGGCATGAAGCAGTGGCTGATCGTCGTGCCCCTGACATTGTTGCTGTCATCCTGCGATGAGGAGGTCGATCCGAAGGAAGCGGCGATCCAACGCGAAGTTGCCAAACGGGTCGAAATCGTGCGCGCCGAGATGAAGACCGATGAGGATCGTAGGCAGACCATTCGCGTGGTCGTTTACAGTCTCGTCATCGGCGGCGTGCTGGTGTGCGTGATCAGATGGCAACCCAGCCGCGGGACAATTCGGCAGCAGCCGCAGAGCCCTCAAATCGCGAACCAAACCCGTCAGAGTCATCCTCCCGGCTCACGGATCATCGAACCACCCAACGGTCCGCGACGACCCTTTGGTGATTGAGTCACAAGTCGCCCCCAAGCGCCCGCCCGGTCCATTGATCGGCGCGGGCGTTTTCTTTTCCCCTAACAACAACCCCAAACCAAATACATGAACCCCACGACTATTACTCCCTCCAACCAAACATTGCTCGACGGCATCTGCCGCCGGGGAGTGCTTGTCGCAACCTCCGTCAGATACTGGCGCGGTTGCAAACGTCTCAATCCCGAGGACCTCGGCCTTGATCCCACCCATGTCAGTGACCGCCTGATTCAACTCGGCCACAAACGGCTGATTCCCCGTGACGCGCTCTCGGCCTTTGCCCTGATCGAATCGCGCGTCAGTGCGACCGTTGAGGCTGCCAGCTTCCCGTTCCTGGGTGGCATCGGCCGCTTCGTCCCGAACCCACGTCTGGGGGATCTCGTTGATCGCCTTGAAAAGCTCCGCGACGAGTTCCGCGAGGCGACACTCGACTTCGTTGCCGGTTATTCGCCCCTGCGCGAAGCCGCCATGATCGAATGGCGCGAGGCCGCGCAAAACCTCAACGGCAGTGCCGAACGGCTCATCGCCACCATCGAGCAGTCTTTTCCGCCTGCCGGTGATATTGCCAAGCGCTTCGCCTTCGAAACCCGCCTGTTCCAAATCGCCGCACCCGACAGCATCCGCTTGGAGGTGATCGATGGTATAGAGCAGATGGAAGTCTCTGAAGATCGCCGCCGCATTGCCGATGAAGCGTCACGCCGCCTGCAAGCCGATCTCGACGGCTTCATCCGCGAAAGCGTTGCCTCCATGCGCGAGGAAACAGCGAAGCTCGCCAGCGAGGTGCTCGCCACCATCGACGGCAGTGAAAACGGCGTCCACCAGCGCACGCTCAATCGCCTCAGCACGTTCATCGACACATTCCGCTCGTTGAACTTCGCCGGCGACCAGCAACTCGAAGGCACGCTCGAACGCTTCCGCCGCGAGCTGCTCACCCGGAGCGCCGAGGACTACCGCAATAACAGCGGTGCCATGGCCAGCCTGACCGACGGTTTGTCGCGTCTCCGTGAATCGGCGGTGCAACTCGCACGCAGCGATGCCCGCGAGGTCATCGCCCGGTTCGGTCAGATGGGCAGCCGCAGGCTTGCTGCTGTCGGCTAGCCCCAACTCTTCCGGGTGCCCAGTGCGCCCGGGAGAACCTTTTTCCCAACACGCATTATCGATCACTCAATACGCCATCCTCGTCTCAACCAGCGCGCATTTAACCCACTCCTTCCTCTAACAAAACCAATCCCACTCGTCCCGCTCAGCCCACCACTCATCCAGCCAACATAGAACCTGATTCACCGCAGCAAGGGCGGCTCCTCACCGGGGTCGCCCTTGCTGCATCAATCCCCAAACACTGAACCCCTTTATTCCAACCATCATGTCTCACTTCACCACCATTCAAACCCAAATCCGCGATCTAGATGCTCTGAACGACGCCTGCGTCGAAATGGACCTTAAGCTCATGCCCAACGCCTACTGCCGAGGCTATGCCGGGGTTACCCGGCAGGCACCACATGTCATCAAGCTCAAAGGCCCGTATGATATTGCCGTCGATCCTTCGCCGGAGAAGAACGGCACTTATGGCCTCACCACTGATTGGTGGGATGGTCATGCCGCCAAGGAAGTCGGCTCCGGTTACGGCCGCCTGCTCCAAACCTATGGCGTTCATAAAACCCTCCGCGAAGCCCGCAGCCGTGGGCTCCGCACCAGTCGCCGTGTCGAAGCCGATGGCTCGATCCTGCTGACCCTAGAAGGAGGTGCGCTGTGAGCCGCCGCATCCATGTGCTGATATCCCCAACTGGGGAAATCCAGGTCGAGGCCGAAGGCTTCAAAGGCAACGGCTGTGAGGCCGCCACCAAAGCCATTGAAGATGCCCTCGGTAAACAAACCGGACGCACCCGCAAACCGGATTTCTGGCGGCAGCCCCAGCGCCACCAGAGCCAGCAACAGCTCGGAGAAGGAGGCTCCGCCGCGTGAGCCAAACCCTCCGCTTCGAACCCGGCGGCGACATCCGCTGCCTCTACACCGAAGCGATCGATCTCCGTGCGCTCGGGCGACTTCATGTCGTCCGGGCCACGGACATCCGCTTCAACGACCAGACGCAGGAATGGGAAACCCACGACGCTGATAGCGACGAGGTCCTGTTCTCCAACACATCCCGCGCGGAATGCCTGCGTTGGGAACACGACAACCTCCAGCCCGGCAACACACCGGGAATCCAAACCTGAAAATCTAACAACCATTGATTCATGCAAATTCAACTCACCACCTATTTGCGGGCCGGTTATCCCGGGCTCGCTGTTATCAGTTCGGAGGAAGCGCGGGCGGAGGCCGAAATTGCCGCCGCCTGCGAATCCCTCAAACGCCGGCTCCATGCCTGGTCCTCCACCGAGGGCCTGGTCGATACCAAGGAAGGCCGCGTCACGCCCTGTCCCGATCCGCTGGAAGCACTCCAGCTTCTGGACCGGTTGTTTGAAAACGAGAACCCGCGGCATGTCGTGCTCCTGCGCGATCTTCAGCTCCACCTCGACCAAACCGATCCCATGTTGATCCGCCGGTTGAAGGATACACTGCGACTTGCCAAGTCCAACGGCCATGCGCTCATTCTGTTAGGCTGTCGGCTCAAGCTGCCGGCCGAACTGGAACACGAAATCACGCACGTTGATTTCCACCTGCCTGACGCCAGCCAACTCGACACCGTGCTCGCGGGCATAATCAAGTCGGCGAAGATCAAGAACCTGCCAGAAGCAGTTCAGGAGAGCGCCCTGCAAAGCGCGCTCGGGCTCACCACTACCGAAGCCGAAAACGCATTTGCGTTGTCGGTCGTGGAAACCGCTACCATCGATCCGCGCGTGGTCGCCCGTGAAAAGGCCCGCACGCTCAAACGGAACGGGCTTGTTGAAATCGTGGAAGCAACCACGAGCTTGGCTGACATCGGCGGACTCGATCTGCTCAAGGAATGGCTCGAACGTCGTGCTGGTGCATTCAGTGCGTCCGCGAAGACCTATGGCCTGCCGGCACCGAAGGGACTGCTAATCGTCGGGATACCAGGCACCGGAAAGAGCCTGACCGCCAAGGCAACAGCCGGGGCGTTCGGATTGCCGTTGCTGCGTCTCGACATGGGGCGCGTGTTCGGCGGCATCGTGGGCCAATCGGAATCCAATCTGCGTTCTGTCATCCAGACTGCCGAGGCTATTTCGCCATGTGTCCTCTGGATCGATGAAATTGAAAAAGGCTTCAGCGGCAGCCAGAGCAGTGGATCGACCGACGGCGGCACATCATCCCGGGTCTTCGGTTCGTTCCTTTCCTGGATGCAGGAGAAGACCGCGCCCGTTTTCGTCGTTGCTACGGCAAATGATGTCACGAAGCTCCCGCCTGAGTTCCTGCGCAAAGGACGGTTCGATGAACTGTTCTTCGTCGATCTGCCTGATGCGTTGGAGCGTGCGCAAATCTGGGACATCGTCCTCGCACGTTATGGTCGCAAGCCAACCGATTACGACCCCGTTGTCCTCGCCCGCGCATGCGAGCAATTCACTGGGGCCGAGATCGAGGCGATGTTTGTCGATGCCATGTTTGAGGCCTACGCCGACGGCAGCGAGCCGCGGGCCAAGCACATCCTGGAGGCAATGAGTATCACGATACCCTTGGCACAACTGATGGACGGCCAGATTGGTGCGCTCCGTCATTGGGCCAAAGGCCGCGCCCGCGAAGCCGGTCGCCGCAATGTTCCGTCACGCCAGCAACGCCGGCGGATGAGCGATTCAAACTGATAGCCTTTCGGCACGGCATCCGCCCGAGGCAAGCCCGTCCGCACGACACGTTCAAGCGCGCGACGGGGCAACACAGGGCCGCCATGGAAACAACCCTCCATGGCGGCCCTTCCATTTTCCATCCCAACCAAAACACGAACCCACATCATCCATGAACCAAAACATTGTTACATCCGCGTCCCTCCATTTCCGCGAGGGCAGTTCCGACAAAGTCTATCACGCAGCCGTCGAGTCCAAAGACGATGGTTACATTGTCACGTTCTCCTACGGCCGTCGTGGAAACACACTTACGACAGGCACCAAGACCGATGATCCGTTGCCGCTTGAAACGGCGAGCAAGGTCTTCGACAAGCTTATCGCATCCAAGGTTGCAAAGGGCTACCAACCCGATGGCCAGCCAGCGACGCCCTATCAACAATCGGGCGATGAAGGCCGGGACACGGGTATCCGTTGCCAACTGCTCAATGCGGTTGATCAGAGCGAACTCACCCGGCTTCTGAACGACCGGAAATATTGCATTCAGGAAAAGCATGACGGCCGCCGCTTGCTGGTCCGCACGCGTGGAAAGGAAGTCACCGGTATCAACCGCAGGGGCCTTATCGTTGCCATCCCCGAACCAATCCGACAGGCAGTCCTTCGACTTCCTCTGGATGTCCTCATCGATGGTGAGGCAGTGGGCGATACCTTTCATGTGTTTGATCTGCTGGAAATAGGCGGTCACGACTACCGCGAACGTCGTTACATCGACCGCATAGCGGCTCTGCTTAATGCGATCCCTACCAAGGAAAAGGCTATTCGTCCTGTCGCTACCTACATCCTTCCCGTCGACAAGCTTCGGGTGTTTGATGAGATGAAGACTAACAATAAGGAAGGCGTCGTCTTCAAGGACACTCAGGCGACTTACGCGCCGGGACGTCCAACATCAGGCGGACCCCAACTGAAGTTCAAGTTTATCGATTCAGCATCGTTTATCGTCACCGCTGGCAACAAAAAACGAAGTGTCACTCTTGGACTGCACCACGGTGACAAGATTGTCTTTGCTGGCAACGTCAGCATTCCATCGAACCATGATATACCTAACGTCGGCGACGTAGTCGATGTTCGTTATCTCCACGCGTTTCCCGAAAGCGGGGCGATCTATCAGCCTGTCTATCTTGGCAAGCGTGATGATGTTCCCACCAGCGACTGCGTCGTCACGCAACTCAAATACAAGAACTTTGCGGGTCGCGCCGCCTAAGTTGGAGAGCCACCGAGTCACGGTGGCTCTCCCTTATTCACGGGTTCAACTTTTTTGCTGTTAGATCCCGAGGCCGGCAACCTCGCCTAATCTTCGTGTTCGTTGGTCCGCCCGGCAAGATTGGAATACCCATAGGGCCGCGCCGCCGACGGTCCGCTCGGGCTCTAACGCGGTAATGGATCTTTGGGGAAACTGGGTGAGTTTCCTGACTCTTCAAAAAATCATCTAGCTTGGCCATCCGATGGCCAGTAGGCTCAAATAAGACCTTAGCACCAACGCCGTATCCTCCTCAACGTTCAACCAACAACAATAAATGACAACGAATACCTTCTCATACAAAAAACAGGACTACACGATTACTATCAAAAAAGATAATATTGGATCAGCCTCACCGTTTTTCGAACCGGATTGGTTGGTCACAGCAGTGGATTCCCGCAACGAGCAATATGCGAATGTTCGAATCAAAGAAAGCGTTCTCAACTACATATTGAAGAGCAACGGGAAGAACGCTGAGACTTTTTTGACTGAGATCGCGCAGAATGAGATCCAACTCAATGTCGATAACGGTTTGAATTCAGGAATCTGATGTTCGCAAAGCTCGGGTTGAAGGGTTGGAATGAAGGTGCCGCTCACGCGCGTTGAAGTCGTTTTCCCTGTCGCGGCGTCGGGGCGCGGCTGGAGCTTTGCGCCGGACGGCGGCGGGCGCCTCACACCGGGAGGAAGGCTCCAGTGAGCAGCGGCCGCCCGGTGTGCAGCACCTGCCGGTCGCGTTTGGCTTTGGCCGCCCCATGGCAACCTTACTTTGCACAGCGGGTCGCGAACAGGAGCTTCTTCAGCCAGCGCTGCACAGTGCCGCTTCGCACCAAGCGGCGCATGATCGGAGTAGATGGGTATAATTTTCCACAGTCATTCCACATGCTTCGATCTCGGAGGCACCAACATCGGCATGGGGCCGCCAAGGCGCTCGCATAAAGCGCAGAGTCGGGGAGCGCCCGGTAAGGTTCGAGACCACCGAATCGCGTTTTGCCGTGTCTCCGGAAAAGGCCTCGGGGCACAGACGGATGAGGCTTGGGGCTATGGCGATTTGTCCTGGCGAAATAAGGCACTGCACCCGCAAATCCCAAAGGTGAGGTTGGCCCTTGATGAGGTAGGGCGTGCTCTGCGCAAACTCGAAGATGCGGATGGGAAAGAGCGTCCGCTCGACGGAGGAACCGTATTTCTCTGTGGCGCTCTGCATTAATGCGCGGATGCGTTCTTGGGGCGGGCAGACCTCGCCGGGCGCGCAAAACTCGATCCCGGTGCCGCCCGAGCCACCATTCATTTTCAGAACCGCAGTCACGCCGTCGCGATGAAAATCCGTCACGACTTGCAGGCACTCATCCCAACTCCAAGCCTCCGCGTGGCGAAGTGGCTCGATCCCCGTATCACGTGCGACGTCCTGCTGACGCGCCTTATCGTGGATCAGCGACGCCAGCCGCCCTTCGTGAAAGAACGAAAGATCCAGGGCGGGTTGTCCATCGCCATGGGAGATGACGCCGCGGCGGACAAGCTCTGGCAGGAGGTTCGTATTCGTCGCGAAGCGGACGGGACGGTCCCGCCAGTTCAGCGCGGTGCCGTGCGTTGCACAGTGTGCCGCGAGTTCATCCAGGCTGCCGACAACGATGCTCACTTCCTCCGAGCCGGGCAGCTCGCCCGGATCGCGCAAATGAATATGGTGGCGGTGGGAGAGCGCTGCGGCGAAGCAGCCTGCCCGTGCATAAAACTCCGGTATGTGATGAAAGCCGGCCTGATGGCCGATGAGTACGGCGACCGGCTCGCCTGCACGGTGCCGCGCAGTGAAGGTTGCCGCCATGTGAAGCGCGCGGGCATGATCGCCTTCGCCATTTTCCGCCGCGCTGCTGAGGGCGGCGTTCGAGCCATTCGCCTCGATCAACCGCAGGTTGCCGCGGACGTCGAGGGTCACATCGAGCAGGACCAGCGCATACTCCCTCGCGCTGGTGGCGAAGATGGCGCTGTGGCCACCCGGGTCGCGCAGCTCGGATAGCGGCGGGAAGCGATGGCCGGCGCGGGCGACGGCGAGTTCCATCGCGCGATAGAAGTGTGGAAACGCCGAGAGGAGATTGGTAGACATGGCTTTAAGAAAGTAGGTTGAGGGTTTCAAGTAGAGCGGCTAGCTCACCGACGCTGCGGACCAGCCACGTCGGCTGGGCCTGTGCCAATTTTTCGGGTGGATCATAAGCGCCGGCCCAGCCAGCGGCGCAGACGGGCAGCCCAACTTCACGGCACGCGTGAATATCGCGGACAGTATCGCCTATATAGAGCGCTCCATGAAAGTCCCCCGACCGCGCTCCTGCAAGCAGCGCGGGCTTGCGCGCGATTTCACGGCCGCGGATGAATCGGAAGCTGGCCGCATGTTCGCCGAGGCAACGGTGGGCCGTCTCCGCGTATCCCGCCGTGATGATCGCGCGCGGCGCGCGCACGGACGCTAACAAGTCGAGGAGCGCGCCGTGCCGCGGGATCGCCGAACCGCGGGATCGCATGGCCAGCCGGTGCATTTCCCGCAGCGTCGCGCCGCCGGCGGCTCCTGCGTGCATCTCACCGGCGGCGGCCGCGAGCGCTTCCCGAAGCTCGCGCGTATTGGAGATGCTGACCTGTAGGCCGAGCGCAGAGCATAGCCGCGTGGCCGCTTCCCACGCGAGTTCGGCGGAAAGGCCGAGCACGCCGTCGAAATCGAGAATGAGTCCGGTGACTTTCATGCGAGCACCTCCAAGCTTTCGCCGACGCCAAGCACCCGCACCGACGCGAATCCATCGACCAGTTCACGAAAGCGCTCAGCCGAGGCAGGATCGGCGCTGCCGTGGTAGTGGAGCGGCACAACTAAGCCACGGTGTTGCAGATGACAGATGTATGCGACGGCGTCCGCGGGGCCGAACACCTTTCCACCACCGACGGGGAGCAGCAGCACGTCCATGAACGTCAACCGCGGAGCGGAGGCGACGGCCATGTCGCCCGCGAAAAAGACCGTCCGGCCGGCGGCCTTGAGAATAAATCCGAGATTGCTGATCGGCGCGGAGATAGCGCCGTGATTCACATCCACTGGCTCGATTTCAATATCGCCAATCGTGACAAGCTCTCCGGCGGCTAGTCGCGTCGCCGGCTGACCCAGAACCGCAAGCCGCTCGACCACTTCCGCTGCTGCCCAGATGGGAGCGCCGAACGTTGTGAGGTGACCTGGGTGAAAGTGATCGGCATGGACGTGTGACACTAGCGCACCGTCCAACAGTGGCAGCGCGGGGGTCTCGGGAGTCAGCGTGCCGAAGTCAATGGCGAGCCGCGTCGTCGCGGTGGAGATGACGAGCGCACTTTGCTCGTATTTAGTAATGCGGAGGTTTGGGGTGGTGTTCATAAATCGGGCATAAGTTGCGGTTGTCCGGCCACTTCAAGTAGGGCGCGGAGGTCGAAGGCGGTACGCACTGGGAAAGGAAGAGCGGCCGCGCCTTTGCCGGAGATGACGAGGGCTCCGACGACTTCGCTGCCATGGCGGGCGACGATAGTGGCGGCTTGCGCGAGTGAGGTTCCTCTGTCGATCCAGTTATCCACGAGCACAGTGCGGAGGCCGCGGATCTCGCCTTCCACCTCGCGCTGTAGTCCGGCGCCGCGCGGTCCGTCGAGCAGCACAGTGGCGTAGGGCAAACCGGTCTCGAGCGCGAGCCAAGCGCCCCACACCATGCCCGACTTAGCGAGTCCGGCAATAGCCTGAGGCTCCGGCAAGTCGGCGAGGTTCTCACGCAGTTCGGCGAGCACGAGCGCGCGCAGGCGCGGATCGGCACCCGCACCGCGGCTATCCACGAGATAGTGTTTCCCTGGATTCCCGCGGCGGCCCGGAAAAGTTTGCCCGGCAGGAGGAAGGCGGAGCAGGCCGAGAGCGACGGCCTTTGCCGCAGTAGAAGCGGAAGCGCTCATGATTGGACCTCCATTTCCAAATGCTCCAGCCCGACCAGCACGGGCGGCAGATGGCAGTGAATCGCTTTGCACCGGACCTCGAGCGAAGGGAGCGGCTCGATACCCAATGGATGTTCGATGTGCTGACCAGCGAGCAATTCGCCCATCCAGTAAACTTCACGAGCAGCCAGGGCGAGAGTGACGAGGCCTGTCTGAGGTGCTCCACCGTGCGGTTTTTCAAGAGAATAAAAACGCACGCGCGGGGGTGAATAGCCGCCGCGGGTGATCACGGCGGCGCGTGCCGCGAGCGAGCAATCGCCTAGCGCCTCCGCCATGAGCGGGCGTGGATCGAAGCCCTCAGGCGCTTCTATCAGAAGGTATGGATTTAGGCCGCGCACCCGAACTGCGCGCGGGCCACCCGGCAGCTCTACCGACTCAAATTGCCACGTGCGGGGAAGCTCCCAGCACTGCGCGACGTGAAAGTGGTGATCGACCGCCACCACATGCGCCTTCGCGGGCAACAGGCCGCTCTCCCATCCGACTTGAAAGGAAATTGTCTCGCCCAGCCTATGCCGGCCGAGTAGCGCGGCTCCGGCGGCGACGCCATTGCCGCAGGCCACCGCGCTCGGCTGCTGGCAGCCCGTTTGAAAAACCCGGACGCTACGCTCGGATTGGTCGGCAATGACGACTTTGCCCGAAGCGCAAGCGGTCTCGGCGCACTGGGCATTGAAAAATGAAAGCAACTCGATCGTGGTGGGAGTCAGTGGCCCAAAGCGATGCTGCGCGGTGGTCTCGAAGGCGGTGCCAATCGTCAGCAGGCGCCCATCGCGTTGGGTGGAAAAGGCGTGCGGCAACGGTGCCCGTGGGCACACGCGGCGCGGCGCGGGGGAGAGCAGGGTGCTGGCCGGATGATTCATCTATCAGGTCAGCGGGCGAGTCTCCCGTTGCGGGGGAATATTTTTTGCTGCGAAGAAATTTTTTGCATTCCGCAAAGATTTCATCCCCCAATATGCCGCGCCGCGCGCTTTACTTGTTAGGAACCATGCGCGATCCCGATCCTGATCCCGAACCTATCCCAGACGATGAAACAGTCTCGCGCTGGATTGTGGGCACGCCCGAGGAGCGGGCGAGGGTTTTGGAGGCGGCGTGGCGGCATTATTCGCGCCAACTGGTCGGATTGTTAAAGAATAGTTTTCCCAGCCTAGCGTGGGAGGATTGCGAAGATCTTGCCGGTGATGCCTTCGCCGTGCTGCAAGGGAAGCTCGCGGGGGGGGAGTTCCGCGGCGATGACTTGAGCCGCACGTTTCATTATCTTCGCCGCGTGGCGTACAGTCTGGGCATCGACTTCGTGAAGAACCGCGAACGGCGTGGGCGCAAGGAGGAAGAACTCGCCATGCGTGAAGAGTGGCGCGCGCCCGAGGATTATTGTGCGTGGGTCGTGCGTATGGAGTTCGAGGCGATCAAGCGAAGCTATGGCGAGATGGTAACCGGCAAGCTGATTGAATGTGCCCGCCAAATGAAACCCGGGCAACGCGCTGTCGCGGTAATCATGGTGGATACCTTTGTCACGTGCGCGCGCTGGCCCACCAATGAACGACTTCTCGAACTCATGTGCGAAAAAGAACCAAATCTTCTGATGAATACCTTGGTGGAGCGCCGCAAAGAGGTGCTCGCAAAATTCCGACCCATCCTGCATGGGCACAACATCGACGACCTATGGTGAAACCCTACGATCAAACCGCAGCTGCTTCTTCGGATGACTCTCCCGCAATGGAGCTCTTCCCTCCCGCGATTGAAGCTTGGCTCCAAACTCCTTTCGAGGTCCACGTCGCACGTTGGAAGCGCGAAATCGCGGAAGGACTGCGCGATGCCGATGGACTTTGGATCGCTGATCCATCACGACGCCCTCGCCACTCCGCAGAATCCTACACACTCTGATCCTTATGAAAAAACTTCTTCACGGACGGCTCTTATGCACTTCCTTGCTCACAGAGGATGCTGTTTCCAAAACCTTTCTAGGCAGGGATGAGGATGATTGTGATTGTCTCATCCGGGTCTGGCCTTTCGATCCCGATCGGCTCGACACCGCCGTGCGCACGCTTTGGAGCCGCGAGGAGCGGCGGCTGTGCCGGCTTGCCTCCCTCAGCGAGGCAGAGGATTCGCTGCTGACCCACTGCGATGGCGGGCTCGATTACGAGAACGGAGTCTTTGTCATGGCGTTGAGCACTACCGGCGGCGGCTTCCAGCCGCTCGCTGAGCAACTCCAAGCGCGGCAGCACGAGCTAGCGTTCAATTCCCTGCACAAACCTTCTCTACGCTCGCCGATTTGGGAGGGACTGGCCCAGATCGCCCGGGGCATTCACCTCATGCATCGCCAGCGGATCCTGCACCAGAGCATCGGCGCGGAAACCGTCTTCACCGATCCCGCGGTCGGGCCTTCATCGTGGCGGCTCGGCGGTTTCGATTGGGCGTTTCGCTTCGGCTCCGAGAAGCCCGCCATGGTTGATGGGCCGCGCTGGACTGGCCGACCCGCCGCGTTGCAGGACGGAGTATCTTTCGCCGCCGATTGGTATCAATTCGGGACGCTTGCAGCGCGCATTTTCTGCAACTTGGAAAGCATCGGCGGCATGTCCGCAGACCAGCGCCATGACATTCTCTTGCGGGAAGTCGAAAACGGCGGGCAGGCAAGGATCACGCAGCGGGAGAAGGCGCTCATCTTGCGTTTGCTCGGCTTCCGCGCGGCGGACCGGTTGATCGCGGGCGAGCATTTGATCGAAGAGATCCATGGCATTGCGCATGGCCTCTCCGCCGGCACGATCGAACTGAACGTCGATTTGCCGCTGGTGCTGGTTTTTAACCCGAATAACCAGCGGCTGACGGATGCTTGCCAAGACGCCGGATTTTATCCGACGGAAGACAAGCTGACCCCCTTTGTGTCTCGTGACGTCAGCCATGTCGCAGCCTTGCGGGATTTTCTGCAGAAGGATTTAAGTGAGGCGTTGCTGCAACGGCTACCCGGGGGGGAGAAGGCGATCCTGTGCGGGACGAAACTCAGCTACTTCATCACGCGCTTTGACGCTGAGCGGCGCGACGGCGTGGCTGGAAAGCCGACTTGGGACTTCGCCCGCATCGCAGATCCCAGCCATTTGAGCGGCAGCGATCCCGAGAGCCAGCGCGACCTGCGAGGGCTGAAGATCCTGCCGGTGTCGCACTATGACTTACAAGGTATTGGCCGTAGTCAGCCTTGGACGACAGTGCTGCCCGCGGAAACGCAGTTTCGTGATAACGGGCTGACGCGCGACCTCGCGCGGATGCACGACTTCGTCCGTTGCACGAACCAGCTCGATCTACTCTTCACCAGCGCGCGCATCTACCCCTTCGAGGCCTTGCAAAACGAGCGGTCGGAGGAAGGCCAAACGGAGGAGGATGGCTGGGAATGTCTGACAGTCCGGGAGACTTCGCGCGAAGTTGAGCTACCGACCTGGGCCAGCAGCAATAGCGGCCTCGCCGGAATGCTCATGGAGGAATTCAGCTCGGGAAAGGACAAATGCAGGCTCGTCCTCCTAACCGACCATTCGCGTTTGAGCACTGGGGACAAGCCGCTAGATGAAGAATGGTGGGAAGGATTCATGGAAAGCGATGGACAGAGCATCCGTCTTAGGCGCCGCGCTGTGCCGGGGCGCGTGATGCCGATCCTGCGGAACGGCTTCATTCGCACCTACGGGCTCTACGGCCAGTTCAGCCTAGTGGATCGGCGACAACGGGCCATTGATCGGCTGAAGGATCACCGTTTTCTCCTGCGCACGATGGCTAATCCGCGTTGCCGAGATTCCAAGGTCTTCAATGAGAATTTGCCAATTCCGGAGTGGTTGGAATCCAAAGAGGCCGTCATGCAAGATGTGGAGCGCGTGCGGCCGATCTACGCCTTGCAAGGTCCGCCTGGAACGGGGAAAACGACCTTCGAATCGCAACATTTGCGGCGCGTTTTCGAGGACCATCCTGAAGCGCAAGTTCTAGTCACGGCGCAAGCTCACACTGCCGTTGATGTGCTCCGGCGGAAGATTCGCGAGGAGGCCTTCAAGGATCGCGAGGAGGATGCCTGCCCGCTCTCGATCCGACTAGGTCGGCGTGACGATGGACACGAGGATCGTGACTCCATTCAAACTGTCACCCGGCGGCTCCTCGCGGCCAGCAGCGAGGCGATGAAAACGCTCACGGCGCGCACTGCAGTGCAGGAACGATGGCTGCAATTTCTTGAGCGCGCTGCGTCATCGCAATCTGCCAAAGATGAAGACGCATTGGTTCGGGCCATGCAACAGCTCCTGAAGTCTGGCGCGGCTATCACCTACTGCACCACCTCCGCCTCTGACCTGGCGGCGCTGGCGGAGAGCAGCGAGTTCGATCACAATTACGACCTAGTCATTGTCGAAGAATCGGGTCGCGTGCATGCCTTCGACCTCGCCCTGCCACTCGAAGCGGGCCACCGCTGGCTCCTGCTCGGTGACCACGAGCAGTTGCCACCGTTTCAAATCCGGCAATTCGAAGATGCGTTGAAGCACCTCGATCAGGCGATGGAAGCCTTGGAGAGGCTGGGTGAACTGGAGCGCACCGATTCGAAATGGGTCGAGCGCTGGGAAAAGCTGAACCAGTCGGAGAAAACAATTTTTCAAGCCTATGCCCTCGACCGGTTGCGGTATTTCAAATGGCTCCACGAAACCCTTGGGGGCAAAAACGGAGAGAATGCCACGAAGACGGAGGTCAAGGGGTCAGGCGCGGGAATGCTCACAGTGCAATTCCGCATGCATCCGCACATCTGCGATATAATTTCACGCGCCTTTTACAAAGGCCTTCTCACCACCGACCCAAAATCGCTCGATGGCGAAGGCAATCACAAGCCCGCGTTCCGGCATCAGCTCAGATTGGCGGGGATGCCGCCGGAGTTGGACATCCAGAATCGCGCCATCGTTTGGATCGATCTGCCGTGGTGTGCCAACGATCACGACTTCGAGGAAACCGGCCAAAAGCAAGGCAAGCTGAACTATCGCAATTACCCCGAGGCGCGCGCCGTCCGCGCCTTCATCGAACGGCTGCAGCCGACGGAAGCTTGGGACCATGAGCACAGCATTGCGGTGTTGACCCCGTATCGGCAGCAAATCATTGCCTTACAAGACGAGTTCCGCGGTGTGCGGCCTCCGCCCTTCCTCGAACTGGTATCGAGTTTGGGCGCGCGGAAACCCGAGGAGCGTTCGCAGTGGGTGCATACCGTCGATTCATTCCAAGGCAACGAGGCTGACGTGATCGTGACAAGCCTCGTCCGCAACAATACCGCGACTACCGTGCACGGAGCCATCGGTTTCATGGCCGATTTCGAGCGGCTCAACGTGATGCTCTCGCGTTCCAAGCAACTGCTCGTTCTGGTCGGCAGTTGGGATTTTTTCGCCGCTCAGGCCGAGTATGCGAAGGAAGGTGACGACGCTTGGTATCTCAAGGTGGTGCTCAAATCTCTCAGCGAATACTTTGCCATGGGCCAAGCGGTTAAAATTCAGATGACACAACTGACAGCTCTCGACATTCCATGAATATTTACCTCCCCGTCTGGCTTTATAAAGTGCGCTACGAACTCGCGTGGGGCCGCCCGCATTCCGAAATCGACAATCTCGTGCTTGAGGTTCTGACCGAGCGACCGGCCATGTTGACCGACCTGTGCGCAACTTTTGCGCTGCCGAGCCCGCTGGTGGTGGAGATACTCGTCACTTTAGCGCGTTGCGGGTGGATCGCGCTCGATGTTGCCACCGGCGCATTCTACGCCACAACTGCAGGCAAGCGCGCGCTGATCAGGAACGAGCTTCCGCCATTCATCAACATCGAGCCACGTTCCGAGACGCTCATCGTCGAGCGCTTGCGCGGTGGCATCGCTTCGCGGCAGGAAGTGCGTTTTCTCGCACCTCGCGCGCTCAAACAGGATCCGCACTTCTCCCCGCGGACCCAAGTTCCCGGCACATTCTTGGCTCGGCGCCTCGACAGCGGTCAAGTGGATGGCCTGCTCCCATGCGAAACGGGAAAGTGGCGGCGCTGGGTCGATACCCCAGCGTTCGTTTCCGAAGTGCACTGGACCTGTGTCCACGTCGATGTCGATCGTTCGGAGATCAGCGGCCTGCCGGAGCGCTGGCGGCGCAGCCTCGAAGAGGAACTACTCGACTTCGCCGCCGGACTTGAGGAGCGCAAGCGGCCGGTGGCTTCGCTAGTAACGCAAGAAGTCGCGATGGCCCCACAAACGCCATGGCATACCGTCGATCTCTTGCCTGATGACATCCTCACTACGCCCGAGGCACACGCGGGCCTGCTGGTTCAAGTCTTGCGCGAGGCCCAGACGGCGGTGCATGTCGCCTCCGCTTTCTGCAATCCTGCCGTCCTCGGTGCGGACATTCGGGAAGCCATCCTCGCCGCCCTGCGCCGCGAGGTGCGCGTCGGTTTGCTGTGGGGCTACGAGGAAGGCCAAGCTGCGCGCGCGGCGGTGAAGTGGATGCAAGAACTTCGGCGCGAAGCTGGCCCCGCGGGCCGCAACTTGAGCTTCAACGAGTCCGCATCCGGCTCGCACGCCAAGTTCCTTTTTCACGATCCCGCGGGCGGCCCGGCACTCTACCTTGGATCTTATAATTGGCTCTCCTCGCCTCCGGTGGCCGACGCTTCCTCGCCGCACAACGTGAGCCTTCGCATCCGTGACAGCGGTTTGCTGGCCGAGATCCTTCGCACTTTCGCGGCGCTCTGGCGCAACATCCCTCAGCAGCCTTGGTCTTCAGCCGCCGAGCACTTGCAACAAATTGCTTCCGAACTATCCGAAAGTCTTCTCTCCACTTCGCCGTCTTCCGACCAACCTAACATGCGTGCGCGTCTGATTCGTGATCAAGAGCATGAGGCGGTCATGTGGGATCTGCTCCACCGAGCGCGGGAGCGCTGTTGGGTCGCCTCGCACAAGCTGGGGGATAAGGCACCGATCCGCCTGCAGCCCTTGGCTAACCGCACAGACCCGGACTCCCTGCGTGCCGTCGTGCATTACGGTCTGTCATTCCTCGAAACTGAGCGTTTCAACAATTTGTCGGCCGTGCTGGCTGCACGAGGCACGAGGTTGGCGCAATCTCCGCGCCTGCATGCCAAGTGTGTAGTGTCGGATCAGGCCGCTATCGTCTCAAGCTACAATTTTCTCTCCGCTGACCCATTCGACAATGCCACTAATGCTCGAGAGGTGGGTCTCCTTGTAGAGGGGGGGACGCTCGCCACACGCCTGTGGGATGAATTTGCCGCCTCTGGTGCTCCTGATGCGGAGCCGGGACAGAGGTCACCGTAATCCAGTTTGGATCGGCCCCTTGCGGGCTGGCGAAGGGACCGCATCCTGCCACACGTGGAAACAGCATTGCTTTTCCTTGTGGAAATGCGGCTTCCCCGCTCCATGCCAGGCGTCATTGATTTACACTCCAAGGTGATTTCGAGAAACGGCTGCCCGCGCAATCTCTTCAAGGTTGAGCCCGATATTCGGTCGAAAGAAGTTTTCTCAACGCTCGTTCACCTAGGCGGCAAGAATGCTCTGGCAATGGGCGTGTTACGCGACCGGTTCCGCGTCAGGGAGGTGGGCCGCAAAGGAAAAGAGGAAGGGCTGGCGGAGCGGCACCGCCACGGCTTGACAGCCGAGCCATAATTGCCCGGGATGTCCGCTATCCACGACCTCTCTACAACCAGCCGCCGGGCGCCCAAGGATACCGTTTTGGCATACCGCCTTTTCGGCGCGAATTGCGGTCCGAATGCAGTGGCGGCGTTGTTTTCGCTCAACGTCGTCGACGTGATGTGCCACTTTTCCCATTTTCCGGAAGTCCCTCACACCAACATTGTGAGGATGAAGGATATTCTGAAACGGGCGAACATCAAATACGAAGCGAGGTGCGAAATGCCAGAATCGGGTCTTCTCCTCATAGAGGTGGTTGGACCGTGGTGCGCGCACCCTGCCTCACAGAGGTGGACTCCTCAAATGACCCATTGGGTGGCCTTTAGAGAAGGCCATGTCTTCGACATAAATGCAGGTGAGTGGACCACCTGGGATGAATGGAAGGAGTTTCATGCGCCACGCCTGGTTCAAAAGAGACGGAATGCAACTGGGTGGCGCATTAAATGCACTTATGCCATCAATCACGAGGACGTTGACATACACTCGGCGTTCCCAGGCTGCGAGTACGGTTGGATAGCTCCGCAGTAATTCGCGCGCCATAAGCGCCGATATTGTGGTCGAGCAATCCGGACATCGAAGCGTTCGTCGAGGATTTCATCGGGTTCCACCTCAGTGGTTGATTCGCCGTCGATACCAAGCAGCGCCGTTTGATTGTTTTCATTGCTGGTTCGCTATCCACTACCGAAAGCGTTTGGAAATGATTCTTGGTGCCTATCATCGCGGAACGTCCTCCTACTAATATCGGATGAAGCTCCCGGCCCACGACTCGCTGCATCTCAGCCATCGCGTTGATCGTGGCTTCGCGCTTGTCGACTTCGCGGTTCCCCGTTTGGAACTCTTTGCAAAAACAGTTCAACTCAGGCTGCCGGATCAAGAATTCTGTCCAAAATCCCCAGTCCACGAAATGTGTAGCGTTAAAATGGGGGATGACCGGCACTCCGCGTGAAATAAATGTCTCCGCCACAAGGATCATGCGCTTCCGGTTGTAGAGCGTCTCGTGTCGAGGGACGTTTGTGAAATTTGAAAAATTAGGAGCAGTTATCGCGAGGACGCCAGCATCAGCGATAAGCTCCGGAAAGTGCTGCACTCTATATTGACTCCAGAAACCTTCAATCCGAGTGTCTGGTGCCACCCCGACGAGCAGGACGTGCGCGTCCTCACGCAAGCCTAACCGGCTGCGAAACTCGGCAGGTGAACACTTGGAGTATCCCTTTCCGTTAGGGGTTCGAAACGCGCGCAGAGCTTCGTAAAGTTGATAGGCTACAACCGGAGCTGCGGCTCTTTTTTGGCGTTTGATGCCGGGGCGAATCTGCGGGATGTAGTTAGGAAGGATCTCTACCGGTATTCCGGGAAATGCCATGGTGTCAAAGCTCGTCCAGCCACCCACCTCAGCCCATCGTTTCCAGAAAACTTTTTCATTGTTAGGGCAAGTCCATTCACAAGTTGCTTTGTCGGCGCACATTCCGACCTGTCGGCAGCGGTCGTAGCAGCCAAACATCTCGTTCGCGTGGCCATCAAGTCCTCCGCAACCGGCGCGGGCAAAGCAGGTGTGGCAACCGGCTGTTTCCACAGGCCTATATTTGGAGCTGTTGGTGATCATGATTATTCCATGTGAGAAACCACGGCGTCATATGCACCCGACCAATCCGGCCCGTTGATGACTTTTGCCGGAACAGCTCCGCCAAGTTCAGGATGTGACGAAAATAAAGCGCGCAGTTCAGCTGTGCCCGCCTGATCCACCTCCCCAATACGGCTTGTGCGTTGGAGCACTGTAATTAGGTCGCGATGCTCTTCTAGAAATCGGACCTTCGTGCCATGGGGCAATACTGGGCCACCCGCCACAAATCTGACCACCCTTTGAGAAATGTCCTCAATCGCCGCGAACAAACCGGGCGAGGAGAACTTCTCCGCATGTTCCTTTTCCGCCTTGTGCTGGAACCCTTTGGCTTTTTCAGCGATATAGTTATCACCCATATTTTTGCTCCTTTGCGATGGTTCGATATTTAAAGGACTTTCCGTCTTTACGTCGGCGAAGCAACCGGAGCCGGTGAAGTTCAGCTAGGCGATTGTTCCAAGCCTTGACATTGATTTGCCCTTCGCCGGCACGGCGGAACAGATCGTCGGCGGTAATTTCCTCGCCGGGCTGGATCAGGTCTAAAGTCAGCGCTGGAGCCGCCTCAAGTTTGCCCAGGATGCGGCCGGCATTGAATGTGCTGAATTGCTCATCCTCTATGAGAAGGTAAGGGCATCCACGCCCGGTGAAGAACTCATTGATGGCGTCGGCGACCTCCTCGTTTGCACCAACCGCGACTGGAAAAATGTTCAGCGGTTTTACCTGGACGGGTCCGGCTGATGCGAGCTCCTCGGCATTGAGGTTACCGGCCGATAGCCTCCCACATGCCAGCGCCCACCGCAGTGTATTCTTCAAGTAGGATGCGGAGACAAGCTCGATGCCTGAAAAGTCGAAGGCGAAGACAATCCCCTCCATTCGAATTGGGATCGATTGAATCTGCTCAAGACAGGCGGCAGCATGGACCGATCCAGTTGCAGCCCCCGCCGCGACAGGGTTGTCGTGGTTGTACTGAAGAATTGAGAACCGGGTCACGAACTGGATTATGGTCACGTGACGACGTGACGCAAGGATATTTTATAGACATTTCTCTAGCGGGTGCTGGCGCAGAAAGCAGGTGGCCACAACCCGGACACCCGGCAAGTCTGAAACCGCCGTAGTCCTGAGCTGCCGTTTTCCATCTACTTGCCCAACGACTGAGTTTGCCGACCCCGTTGAGAGTCGAAGTTCACAGTTGTGGTCCACAAAAGCCTGTAGGGTTTCCTTGAATCCACCGCCCTCTGCGTGCTCGAACTTCCTGGTTGCGTGGTCATATATCACAGCCCGCACAGCTTCACTCGACGTTTTCAATTTAGCCCACCTCGGACTGCTTTGCAGGCTCTCCAACATACCTCGGCCCACATCAGCCACGCCGAAATCGACCTCTCCGTCCCTTATTTGAAATCCCACGAGAGCGATGGACTGGCGCGAGCTATCCGCTGCGGAATGGTCCGGAACATTTTGCGCAAATTCCGTGAAGACTTGGCTAAGCGCGTAAGCGAATCCGCGATCAAAACCTGCGTCCGTGAGCTGGCGTCGAAATGCCAACATGAACGTTGCCCATGCTTTCCCGGTATAGTCGTCGTCCTTTCTAAGGCCGTAGATTTGCGTCGCGCTCCCGTCAATTACCTGGGGTGAAAAAATGCTGTGGCCAGACGTTGCAAGATCTATCTGCCGGAGACAGTGAGCGAACGAAGGAAAGCGCTTACCAAAATCCTCCAGGCTCTCCCTGGCGACAGACGCTGGATCTTCGAGGTGCCAACTGCACGCTAACTCAAAGATCCCTGCAAGACTGACGCCCGTGAATGGGGCGCTTTTCAAACAACCTCGAGATCCCCTACGGGCAATCCCACGCACATTGGCGGCCTCTCCAGAGGTAAGAGTCATTGCCACATTTTTGAATCTGTCATGAGAATTGCCGAGTACCAAATCGGGACGCCGAAACGCATGTGTTAGGACGACCCGAGAAACTAGCGACGAGACACTTTGCCTCGCATTCCGGACCGGTCATGTTAGAAACCGCCAGGTGAAAATCGCATCGAGCCCGGACAACACCGACTATGCAGGTCATCATCGCATTCTCCGGCGAGGCGGATGATTACGCCCAGCAAGGGGCTCAGTTTCGGGTAGATCGACCACAGACGTGTCCGAATTGTGGAAAGCCTGCCGGCCTGCGTGCCCTCGGCTATTACAGCCGATGGGTTTCTTCATTCAACCGAAGCAAAATCATCTCGATCATGGTGCGCCGATTTCGTTGTCCGGCCTGCCATCTGACAACGAGCATGCTTCCTGATTTCGCCCAACCCTACAGGCTTGTGGCAACCGATACGGTTGACTCGTTTCTCGGGGGGAATCGAAGCGGCGACTCTGTGTATGTCTGGTTTTCTCTGCTCCACGGTTACCAGCGGCGCTTTGAAATCCGCCTCCCCGAGACTCGCCAGGTATTGTCCTCGGCATACAGCCTTACAGGTTTATCCGAGGTGGCGGTGGATTTGTGGGAGGAAATCAGGCGTCACTTCGGCGGTGCGCGCAGGCTTACGGCAAGGTTGGCCAGCGATGTCGGCATTACGGTTTTCGGAATCTATCAGTGCCACCATCCGGCAGGGGAACCGAAGGTCCACACAAGTCCGCGTTTCACTTGCGAGAGGAGTCCACCATTGTGATGACCTGGGCATGAAATCGATCGAGAGAGCCACCCACGACTTTGATAGTCCGCTACTTCAATTCGGTGCGCTTCGCCAGATGACAGGCACAGCACTCGCGTGGATACGCCTTGCGAGCAGCTTGCACCCGCAGCCAGCCGCACACCCCAGTTTTCAGTCAGCTCCCTCTCCAAGCTTATGATAGCGCTCGAAGCATCCCCGTTAAATGATTTCCCCAGAGCTAATGCGGCGGCTTACGTCCGCATGTCCACGGAGCACCAGCAGTATTCCACGAGCAACCAGATGGACGCCATCCGGGAGTATGCCGAGCGTCGCAATCTGGACATCGTCAAGATCTACTCCGACGAAGGGAAAAGCGGGCTCAACATTCAGGGACGCGATTCCCTCTCCCGCATGATCGCCGATGTTCAGTCTGGCGATATTGAATTCACCTGCATTCTTGTCTATGACATCAGCCGTTGGGGCCGTTTCCAGGATGCAGATGAAGGGGCCTATTACGAGTATGTCTGCTGCCGCGCCGGCATCCCGGTTCATTATTGCGCCGAGCAGTTTGAAAACGATGGTAGTCCGGTCTCGACCATCGTCAAGGGGGTCAAGCGGGCGATGGCCGGAGAGTACAGCCGGGAGCTTTCCACGAAAGTGTTTCAAGGCGCGTGCCGGTTGATCACGCTTGGCTATAAACAGGGCGGTGTTGCGGGTTACGGATTGCGCCGCATGCTCGTGGATCAATCCGGGATGACCAAGGGTGTGTTGACGCACGGCGAACAGAAGAGCATTCAGACCGACCGTGTTGTGCTCATCCCGGGACCGGATGACGAGCAGGCTGACATCCGCTGGATCTACAAGGCGTTTGTGAACGAGGGACGCAGCGAAGCTGAGATCGCCGCCATTCTAAACGCCCGTGGAGTGCGCACCGACTTCGGACGCGATTGGACACGCGCCACCGTCCATCAGGTTCTCACCAACGAAAAATACATCGGCAACAATATCTATCACCGCACGTCATTCAAATTGAAGCGTCGTCATGTCCGCAACCCTCCTGACAAATGGATTCGTGCGGAAGGAGCATGGCCCGCCGTGGTGGATTCGGATGTTTTCCAAGCGGCGCAGGGCATCATTCTTGCACGCAGTCGCCGTTTCACCGACGCGGAGATGCTCGTCGCTTTGAAATGCATTCTTGATCTGCACGGAAAAATCACGAGTGCCTTGATTGACGAGGCTGCGGATCTGCCGTCGAGCGCGGCCTTTCGGCACCGCTTCGGGACACTTGTTAGTGCCTATTCCCGGATCGGGTACACTCCGCCCGCTGACTTGGGATTCATTGAGATCAACCGTTGGATTCGCAGCACCCACCCTGAAATCGTAGGATCAGTGGCCAACAGCTTGCGTGGTGTGGGAGCTGGCGTGGAGTTGGAGGACAGTCGAAACGTGTTACGCGTCAACGGTGAGCTCCGGGTTTCCGTATCCCTGTGCCGCCATCTCCACACCGGAGCGGGCTTCTCCCGGTGGGTCATCAATTTGGACCAAGCCAAACGACCCGACATCACCATCGCGGCCAGACTTGCCGCGACCAATGACTCCATCCGCGATTATTACCTGCTGCCATCCATCGACGTAACCGCCGGAAAACTACGTCTCGCCGAAGCAAACGGCACCTGTCTTGACGGATACCGCTTCGACGATCTCAGCCACTTCTTCCACCTGGCCCAAAGATGCTACGTAGGAAGGGAATCATAAACCAAACACAACCATGAAAAACGAAGTCATATCCATCCCGTTGGATCACATCAGGATCGTCAACCCACGTTTCCGGGATCGGCGGAAGTTCGAAAAGATCGTCGAGAGCATCCGCAATTTGGGACTCAAGAAGCCCATCCAGGTCAGCCTGAGACAGGGTGCGTCAGGCGATGGGCATCCTCACTACGACCTGGTCTGCGGCCAGGGTCGGATCGAGGCGTTCAACTCACTCGGGTATTTGGAAATTCCCGCTTTGGTGGTGGAGGCTTCAAAAGAGGATCTCCTGATCATGAGTCTCGTGGAAAATATGGCGCGGCGGTTCCCCTCTCCAGGTGACCTTATCGTAGAAATCGACAGGCTCAAACAGGCCGGCTACAGCAACGCCGCGATTGCCCGGAAGCTGGACATCACGGATTCAACGGTTGGCGGATTGCTTTCATTGCGCAACGCAGGCGAAGAGCGCCTCCTGGCCGCCGCCGTAAAGGGATCCATTCCGCTGGGTGTGGCCATCGACATTTCCAAAGCTGAAAGTATTGAGACCCAACGTGAATTGCTGGTGGCCTACGAAGGAGGCAAGCTCAATCAGGCGTCAATTCGAGTCGTGCGGCGACTGTTAACGCAACGCAGGAGTCTGGGCAAGGGCCTCCACACCCACGACCGCCAGTTGAAAAAAACACCGACGACGGCGGACGGCTTGGTAAACGCTTTTAAAAAAGAAAGTCAACGTCAGCGGTCGCTTGTTCGGAAAGCCAAGGTCTGTGATGCCCACCTCACGATCATCACTACAGCGTTCCGGCGGCTCACCATTGATGAGGATTTCACCAACCTGCTGCGTGCGGAAGGACTCGATACAATGCCGGCCTTCCTGGCGGAAAAAATCGGACTGGAAAGGAGGGTCGCGTGAACACCCCAAAAATCAGTTTCGGAAAAGAGCGGATCAGATTGCCTCTCGATAAAATTCTGCCGATTCGTCCTGTCAAAGATCCCGACAAAAACGTTTCCCGTTACAAGTCCATCGTATCCTCAATTCGGGAAATTGGAGTAATCGAACCGCTGATGGTTTTCCCGCAGCAAAAAGGAACCGAGGGCTTTTATCTCCTGATGGACGGGCACTTGCGCCTTCACGCCCTCCGGGAGCTTGGCATTTCCGAGGTTGATTGCCTCATTGCCGATGATGATGAAAGTTTTACCTACAATGCCCGGATCAGCCGCCTTTCCCCGATCCAGGAGCATAGCATGATTGCCAAGGCAGTAAGAGACGGAGTGCCGCCGGAGAGGATAGCCGCGGCACTTCACAAAAACATGAAGAACATCAAGGAGCGGCTGAACATGCTCAACGGCATCGGACCGGAAACCGTCGAGTTGCTCAAGGACAAGCAGATGGGGCAGGGCACTCTCCAGATTCTCAAGAGAGTAAAGGCGATGCGTCAGATCGAAATCGCTGAGCTGATGGTCAGTGCCAACAACTACTCGAAGGGCTACGCAGAGGCGCTTCTTCTTGGCACCCCGAAGGACATGCTTGTTGACCCGGGTGCCCCCCGGCTCAGAACACGGATTTCTCGCGAGGAACTGGCCCGGATGGAGATGGAAATGGAAACGCTCGAACGCGATTACAAGGTCGCCGAAGACAGGTATTCAGAGAACATGCTCAACCTTACGGTCTTATTGGGATACGTCCGCAAGTTGCTGGGCAATGCCAAAATCGAACGATTCTTGGGGAAACGTCACTCGGAAATGCTGGTCGAATTCGAACGCATTGCCGCGTCGGAGGGTGTGTAGCAGGCGTTGAGGATGTTCAGCGGATTCCGCTGCAAAAGGTAAGCCTGGTCTGAACCGCCCTCCAGAGGGTCTGTCACTTCGTGCCCGCCGCCCGCCTTAGGTCTGGTGCCCGAACGTGAAGTCAAAACGAGGGGCAAGTGGCCCTCTCTTTTGAAAAGCGCTTCGAAAAGTTGATCAGAGCCTTTTTGCTCCCCTGCCCTGCTCGTTTGCGGCGATCCAATATCCAGCGGACCGTGCGAGGATTGAATTGCCATGAATCTGATCCGAACGCAGCCTCGGATTGTATCCGACAATTCTTTTTGTCCGTCACTCCCATTTAGCAGAATTTTCCACTATGACCCTCGAAAGCCTCACCCCGGGAGCGACCATTCGTGGCATTCTGCCTGATTGTCTCGCCACGGTCGTTCAGGTTCAGTGGTTCGGCTCCGAGGCGCTGGAACTGACCTACAAGGATCCTGCCGGTCGCGTCGCGAATCAGATTCTTTATCGTCACGATGAACCACGGTTAGAAGTGGGACAAATGGGCAGGCCATGGAGTTTTGATGGAGATGGCGCCTTGTTCCGCCTTGTCTCGGAAGCGCGTCGCATCCGGCTCGCACATCTGTTCGATCCGATTCTAGCCGTACATTCCTCGGTTGTGGAACCTCTGCCGCACCAGATCACCGCCGTCTATGAAAGCATGCTGCCGCGTCAGCCCCTTCGATTCCTGCTGGCTGACGACCCCGGTGCCGGCAAGACGATCATGGCGGGTCTGTTAATAAAGGAACTGATTGCGCGCGGCGACTTGCAACGCTGCCTCATCGTCTGCCCGGGCAGCTTGGCCGAGCAATGGCAGGACGAACTCTATCGCCGTTTCCACCTGCCTTTCGAGATCCTGACCAACGATAAGCTCGAAGCCGCCCGCACCGGCAACTGGTTCCTTGAAAACCACCTCGTCATCGCGCGCCTCGACAAGCTCAGTCGTAACGAGGACGTCCAGGCCAAGCTTGCGGCACCCGACTGCCGCTGGGATCTGATCGTCTGTGATGAGGCCCACAAGATGTCGGCAACTCACACCGGCGGTGAGATCAAATACACCAAACGTCACAAACTGGGGCAGCTTCTCTCCACACTCACGCGCCATTTCCTTCTGATGACGGCGACCCCGCACAATGGAAAGGAAGAGGACTTCCAGCTATTCATGTCCCTGCTGGACGGGGACCGCTTCGAGGGAAAGTTCCGCGACGGCGTTCACGCCCAAGACGTGTCCGATCTGATGCGACGCATGGTGAAGGAGAATCTCCTGAAGTTCGACGCCACACCCCTTTTTCCTGAGCGCCGTGCTTACACTGTTCCCTACAAACTTTCCTCCGCTGAAGCGAAGCTCTACAAGGAAGTTACAAACTACGTCCGGCAGGAATTTAACCGCGCCGAGGCACTTCAGAACAACAAGCGGGCCGGGACCGTGGGATTCGCCCTCACAATTCTTCAACGCCGCCTCGCCTCCTCTCCGGAGGCCATCTATCAATCCCTGCGCCGTCGGCGTGAACGACTGGAGTTCCGCCTCCGTGAGTTGGAGGTTCTCCAGCGCGGCGCTTTGCTCTCGCCCCGCGACCTCGAATCCGGCCCTTCTCTCGATCAGGACGACCTCGAAGACCTCGATGATGCTCCCGACTCCGAAGTTGAAGCGGTCGAGGAGCAAGTTCTCGACCAAGCCACGGCCGCAGGCAGCGTTTTGGAGTTCAAAGCCGAGATTGAAATCCTGCGCAACCTGGAAGCGCTCGCCTTGCAGGTCCGGCGGGGTGGCGAAGACCGGAAATGGTCGGAGCTTTCTCACCTGCTAGGTGAGATTTTCACCCCGGCAGCTCTGGCGAATCGTGTTTGCGAGGATACCCCCGTCTATGGTTCGAAACCGTCAGACAAATCCACAAAGCAGAAGCTCGTTCTCTTCACCGAGCATCGGGATACTCTGAATTACCTCATTGAACGCATCCGCACCCTTCTGGGAAGTCACGAGGCCGTGGTTACGATTCACGGCGGCGTCGGGCGCGAAGAACGCTTAAAGGTTCAAGAGGCCTTTCGCCACGATCCTGACGTGAAAGTCCTAATTGCCACCGATGCGGCTGGCGAGGGCATCAACCTCCAGCGCGCGCACCTCATGGTGAATTACGACCTGCCATGGAATCCGAACCGCTTGGAGCAGCGCTTCGGCCGGATCCACCGGATCGGCCAAACTGAGGTCTGCCATCTCTGGAATCTCGTCGCCAGTGAAACCCGCGAGGGCGAAGTGTATCTCACCCTGCTCGACAAGCTGGAAGAGGCCCGAAAGGCACTCGGCGGCCAGGTCTTCGATGTGCTTGGAAGAGTCATGTTTGAAGGGAAGCCGTTGCGAGAACTCATGATCGAGGCCATTCGCTACGGAGAACTTCCAGACGTGCGCTCCCGTCTCCACAACGTTGTTTCCAACGCCTTCGACCGGACCAAGCTTCAAGATCTCGTGGAGGATCACGCCTTGGCTCATGATGCCATGGACGCCAGCAAGGTCTATCGCATCCGCGAGGACATGGAGAGGGCAGAAGCGCGTCGCCTACAACCACACTACATCGAGTCGTTTTTCCTGGAGGCATTCAAGCTCCTTGGAGGGACCGCAAGACAACGAGAGAATCGGCGATACGAGGTTTCCCATGTGCCCGCTCCCATAAGAAACCGCGACCGCCTTATCGGTATGGGCGATCCAGTGCTATCACGCTACGAGCGAATCGTCTTCGAGAAAAGTCTCATTCAGCCTCAGGGTCAACCAATGGCCGCTTTCGTGTGTCCAGGCCATCCGCTGCTTGATGCCTCGCTGGATCTGATCCTTGAACGCCACCGTGATTTGCTCAGACGCGGGGCGGTTCTGGTCGATGAAAACGATACTGGCAACCAGCCTCGTGTGCTCTTCTATCTGGAACATGCGATCCAGGATGCCGGGTTGACCCGGGCGGGCGACCGACGCGTGGTGTCTAAGAAGATACTCTACGTGGACCTGGATGCAGCGGGGAACGCCCGACATCTCCACTATGCGCCCTATCTCGATTATCGCCCATTGAGTAACGACGAACCGACCGCCGCAGAGATTCTGGCACGGCCCGAATGCGAATGGATCTCCCCCGAATTGGAAAATCAGGCTCGCGCTCACGCTATCGGAACTGTCGTTCAGGAACACTTGGCCGAGGTTCGTGCCCGCCGTGTTGAACTCATCACAAAGACCGAGGCCGCGGTGAAGGATCGCCTCACCAAGGAGATCAATTACTGGGATCACCGTGCTGAGGCACTCAAGGAGCAGGAAGCCGCTGGAAAAACCAACGCTCGCCTGAATTCCAACGAGGCCCGCAAGCGTGCTGACTTGCTCCAAGGTCGCCTACAGAAACGCATGGAGGAACTGAAATTGGAAGCCCAACTATCCCCGCTGCCGCCCGTCGTTCTTGGTGGCCTCCTAGTCATTCCGATCAGCTTACTGACAAAAGTGGCGGGAAAACCAGCGCCCATCACCACCAACACTTCTCCCGTGGACACCCAGGCTGCGGCCGCCCGCGCACGGGAGATCATCATGGAAATTGAGCGCTCACTCGGCTTTGATCCCGTGGATCGTGAGTTTGAGAAGCTCGGCTACGACGTCGAGTCACGGATTCCCGGTACCGGCCGCCTCCGCTTCATCGAGGTCAAAGGACGTGTCACTGGTGCCTCAACCGTCACTGTCACCCGAAACGAGATCCTCTATTCGCTGAACAAGCCCGACGATTTCATCCTCGCCATTGTTGAGTTCATACCTGGAGCCCAGCACAACGTTCATTACATTCGCAACCCATTCCAACGGGAACCGGACTTCGGTGTTACGAGTGTGAATTACGACTTCGCCGAACTCCTTGCAAAAGCCTCGCAGCCTTCGTGAATTTCTACCGTGAATCCGCCGGATTATTTTGAGGACATCAGGCGAGAGGCTAAGGCGCGCTGGGACAGTCTTGAAGCCGACCCAGATAATTCCTCGGTATGGAGATTGCTCTTCCTTCAGATTCAAAGCCCTCGGCATGTGCTTTCAGAGTTGCTCCAGAATGCCGACGATGCAGGAGCTTCGGAAGTTTGGGTTGAAATCGACGAGGCCGGCTCGTTGATTTTCGAGCACAATGGCGACGACTTCACGGGCTCCCAGTTTCGCGCCATTTGTCGATTTGGTCACTCTAGCAAGCGCAGCCTTTTCACGATTGGCTTTCGTGGCATTGGTTTCAAAAGCACCTTCAGCCTTGGGTCACCCGTCATGGTCCAAACCCCTACGTTGTCGGTGGCTTTCCATGAACATCGGTTCACGGAACCGGTTTGGTTTTCTGATGGATTATCGCCCACAAACAAAACCCGCATCTCCGTAAAAATCGCCGGTCAACATCGTCTGGAAGAAATCGGGAAGAATCTCAAGGACTGGATCGATAGTCCGCTGTCACTTCTATTTTTTCGAAACATCCGCTCCATTAACATCTGGGGGACTACGCTTCGCTGGCAAGGTGTGGGGAAAGGTCCGGTAGATGGCTCTGAATGGATGGCTTTTGAGGATAACGGTTCGGATCGCTATCTGCTGGTCCGATCGCTCCCCGAGCCTTTTCCACCTAAGGCATTGGAAGAGATTCAAAAGGAGCGAATGATTCCAGCCGGTGAGGAGGAAGCTTTCCCGCTCTGTTCCGTGGAATTGGTACTGGGGCACGAGGGCGGATTGTTTGTGGTTCTCCCCACTGGAGGCGACACCGGGCTGCCGTTCTCAGCGAATGCCCCATTTATGCTCACTCCGGATCGCGATCACATCAAGGATCCAGCAATTTCTCTGGTGAATCGCTGGTTGCTTGAGCGGATCGGCCACATCGCCGCTTCCGCGATGCTTGGTTGGCTTGGCAACGAGGAGATGCCTGCCCAGGATCGTGTGGAAGCCTATGAGTGGTTCCCATCAGATGGTAAGGGGGACACACAGGATCAACGCAACGGAGCTTGGACAACGGCGGCGTTCAATTTGTCGATCAAGGGCCAACCCGTCCTGCTTATCGACACCGGCGGAGTGGTGAAGGCCGGTGAAGCCGTCATGCTTCCACCTGTGGCGCTGGAAACCTGGACGCCGGAGGTGGCCTCAAAATTCCTCGATGCCGTCGGACGCCCCGCTTTGTGCCGCCACATAGGCACCAAGTATCGACAAAAGCTGACGAAGGGCTCTTTGGTTTCCAGGGTGGAGGATAAAGATCTCCTCTCCAAGCTCAGCCTCTCATCTCCCCCTAGGCCACAAAATTGGGAAGGGTTGATGGCTCTGTGGCGATTCTTGCATGGTCAATATTTTCCTGTGAGACCGCTTTATGGATTTCCTCCGTTGGAAAGTCTTCGCGTTGTCCCGATTGAGGGTAGCGAGTTCCTCGACCAAGCTGGCGGCACCGTTCGCTTGACCTCAATGCAAGCGCATTGTCGCTCCCATCAAGACTGGGAGTTTCTCACCTCCAGCCTTTCAGTCGTTGATGCCTCGTGGCTTCGGTTCGTTACAGAGGCCGATCGTGTGGCTGTTGAAAAGGCGGGGCGATACGGTGCAACCCCTCAAGAACCGGCAGCAAAGCTGTTGAATTCGCTGAATCTGGACCAGCCAACGGGCGTATCACGGCTTCTTGATCGGGCCGCCCATGCGTTATTGGAAGATCACAATACAACGATTTCAGCCTGGGTGAGATTGGCGCACATCGCTGCCGCACTCGATGCTGAGGCCGGCGAACACTTTCGATTTGTGACGCGCGATGGGGGATTGCGGAAAACGTCCTATGAAATCCTTCATGATTTTGATGGAGGCCTGGAACCGTTTTTACCTTATGATTACGTTGAGGAGCATCTGCTGCATTCAACGTATTCGGTCTTTTCCGAGACCTGCAAACCCGGCGAGTGGGCTCAATGGATCCAGAGTGGCAAATCTCGCTTGGTCGATTTGCCAGCGGTGCGAGAAAAATGTGAAAGCTTCCCAACTTGGCAGGACTTTGAAACGCGCCTTTCAGTCTTACAAAGCGTCGAGCGTCTCGGATACCCACACACTGCGGGACGCCGTTACCCCTCTCAAACATACTACTTCACGGATTTCGACTTCGCCCCGGAGCTGGTGCATCACTGGTTGTCTTTGCCCGAAATCGATCGTGTATGGAGCGTAATCGCCAAGCGACTGCTTTGCGGCAATCGTTGGCGGGGACACGATCAAGTAATAGGAAAACAAACGACCACGAGTGGGGGCAACCCACTCATTGTTGGCGGTATCCATTGCGCCTCCGCCTGGCTTAGGAGGCTACTGTCGATTGAGTGCCTGCCCGACAAGCATGGTATCTTCCACGTGCCTGCCGATTTGATGCGGCGCACACCTGAAACGGAAGCTCTCTTCGATGTGGAAGCGTTCGTAGATGGGGCAATCGACACTGAGCACAACCGGGATTTCTTGAATGCCCTCGGAGTCGCATCCAAGCCGAGAGGCGCGAATAAACTGGTGGGCTGTCTTGTATCACTCAAGCAGGCCCAGTCATTGCCCTTGGCTGAAATCGAGAAATGGTATCGCCGATTGGATGTATTCACCGCGAATTGTTCGGCGACCGATCTCTCGGCGATTGCCGATGCCTTTGCGGAAAATCTCCTCATGCTCAGTCGCGATCATACTTGGCACGCACCGGGCGAAATATTCGTAGAAGCCGACGAAGCGGATGCTCCCGGCCTTCCACTGGTGATCGAGGTGGTTAAAGATTTGCGATTGTGGGATCGCTTGAAGGTCGCTTCCCGACCTTCGGCAGATGCGGTGGTTTCGTGGTTGAGGAAAATGCCCGAAGGCAAAGTTGCAGACGCCCAAACGCTTGGCCGTGTGGAGGCGATGTTGATGCGGTATCCTGTAAGGATCTGGAACGAGACCGGGCATTGGATGGACCTCGCTGGCCGCTGGATGCCCGTGGGCAATCTCGATCACTGCATGGACAGCCGCCAACGCATTGCTTGGTCAAATCTTCATGAATGGGTGAAACAGCGGACAGCGGATTGCCGGAAGTTGCTTCCCGAGGTGGCCGGCGGGGTTCCTTTCTCCACCTTGCGGCTCTTGGAGAACGCAGTAACGGATCGTTTGTTGACCAACCACTCGCCCGAGGGACATGCAGTTGATCTTCCCTGGCTCGGTGCATTTGGCGAAGCGCTCGCGCGCCTAACCCTGGATGAAGACGAGAAAATGGCCGCCGTCCGGGAGACGGGTCGCCGGCTATCCAAAACCACACTTCGTTATTCCTTGTCCATCCAAGTCACACCCTATTTCGAGGCCAAACCCGCTGGAACATCCCGCCAGCAGCAGATGGCGTGGATCGGCACCACGATTTTCTGTGCAGAGCGCAAGCCAGCTCGCATGGCCCGTCTTTTGCCTGAACATTTGGGTCGCCACCTCCCCACGGACAGTCTGAGGGAAGCGCTCAGCTATTGTTACGATCGCCGTGCCGGCGATGTCGCCGACTACATGGAGGCAAACTTCATCCTATCTGAAGCAGTTGGCACCAAGTTCCCAACGGGCCAGGAAAGCCTTTCGGAAACCGACCCTGTCGAAAATGGGGCGGAACTGCCCACGCCGGATGACGATCCGCAGCCTGGCCTTCAAGGCGATCAAAACGAGCCCGTCTCCGACAACCCCACCCGCCCGGACGGGGAGTCTGGTCCCACTTCGCCATCTCCCCACAAACCTCCCGGGCCAAACCTGATGGAGCACTTCGCGGTGGCACGGGGATTCTACCGTGACGGAAAAGGCTTCGCTCACCCGGACGGATCTCGCCTCGTGAAGGAGGCGGAGGGGGGCTTCGGCTGGTGCCTTAACGATGCCGTCACCCGCAACATGCGTCACTTCAGGGCCATCGACGCGTGTTTGGATCGGCAGCCCGTAGAAATTCCCCACGAAAGCTGGAGCGCTATCGAACTGGCTCCGGACGCCCATAGCCTGATCCTGCGCGATTTACAGGGCCATCCGGTAGAAATTTCCGGTTCAACCCTTTGCCGGATGAAGCAGGCGGGCATTGTCAAACTCTTTCCAGCTACCTATCGCTTGAGGCGCACCTGATGCCACCAATGGAATACCGCCTGGCATGCGCCGCCACAGATCGCGAGGGAATCAACGCCCTCGCACGGATGGACCGCGACCTCGCGACTGAGGAGGACGAGATGGTCATCGTCAGCTTTGATGAGGCGGCCCGATGCGATTCCACCTTTTGCGCGCCGCTTGCGGTTGTTCTGGCAAGAATCGAAGATCGAGAAATGGAGTTCGAGTTTGGCGGAAGACCAAAGATTGTGCAGGAGCTTTTTACCAAAAACTGGTTTTTTTGGAGTCTAGGCTTCAGTGACCCCCCAGAGAACACTGCCGTCACTTGTATTCCCTACGAACACTTTGAGACATCAGACATTGAACGCTTTTGCGAGTATTTGGACGAGTATTTGGAAGGCAAAGGGCTGCCACCTTTGGACAGCACCTTCTCACTCAAACTCCTACAGTGCCTCGGCGAAATCTTTGTGAACGCCGAGACCCATTCGGAGTCATCATTAGGCGTGTTCGTGTGCGGCCAGCATTATCCAGCTCAACAGCGGCTCGATTTGACGATAGCGGATGCTGGTATCACCATTCCCGAACGAGTCGCCAAGCGGTTCGGCAGGAGCATCTCCCCTGTTCATGCTCTTGAATGGGCGATGAAAATGGGGAACACTACTAAACCAGACACACCAGGCGGCATCGGACTAAAACTCTTTTTCCGGGATTTTGCCCGTGAACAGCGGGGGTCCGTCTGGATTGCCAGCGGTAAGGCATTCTGGAGCATGAGAGACGGTGAGGAGGTCTTCACCACTTTGGATGATCCGTTCCCCGGCACCGTGGTCACGCTCCAGATTCCCACCGAGCCGACTCATGGCACTTTGCCGCCCGAACTTTCTGTTTCATCATTTTAACCACTGCAAGCCATGCCCGATCCCATCCAAATCAACATCGCTGATCTCATCGGCAAGCCCCGCGGCATCTCTGCGGCGGACGGTGAGATGGTCTTCAAGGAAATCTATCCGCTCATCAAAGCAGGTTCCCCTGTAACGCTTTCGTTCGCGGGCATCCGCATGGTTATCACCGCATTTTTGAATGCGGCCGTCGGTAAGCTCTACCGGGATATTCCCTTCGATGAGGTAGACAGCCTTTTGGAAGTCACTGAACTGGCGGATGCCTTCCAGCCCGCTCTGGATCATTCTAAGACCTGGTCCAAGGCCTATTACGCTGACCCGGAACGTCTCGAACGTGCTATCAAGGAGGAATACGGTGATGAAGAATAAAGCCTACGACGTCTCAAGTTACACGTTCACCGCTGATGAGCTGGTGCTTCCGGACGCCAACATTTGGCTCTTTCTCTATTCTCCCGCGACTATGGCATTGCCCGGGTGGAGACAGGCGCAGATCGCACCCTATTCCATCGCGTGGAACGACCTGCACTCAAACGGGGCTAAGGCGTGCCTCGACCCCTTGGTAATGTGTGAGGTCGTCAATCGGTTACTCGATGAAGAATGGGCTCGAATTGACCCTCGCGACGCCAGAGGCAACAGGCGGTATTCCAACCGTAAGAAATTCAGGAAGTCCTCAGACTACCCAGCCGCCGCAATGGCTGTGGAGGCCTCTTCTAGACTTATTCTGGCAGACGCCCAATCGCTGGACCACCCATTCACCAAATGGGATCTGGATGCCATGCTTGCTGAGTTCGGGAGCAGATCCACGGACTGGAACGACCAGATGATCGTCGAGAACTGTCGCTTTCACGGCTGCAAACTCTTGACGGACGACGCTGACCACACCGAAGGCGGCATCCAGGTGATAACGGCAAATCCCAAACTTGTAGCAGGCTGCACATGAGTTCCACCTACCCAAAGAAGCTCATTGAAGTCGCGCTGCCGTTGCCTGAGATCAACGACGCGTCTTCGTATGACAAGCTGCCGGGAATCGGGCCACACCCGAAGGGCATCCACCATTGGTGGGCACGGCTCCCCCTGCCTTCCGCGCGCGCTGTCCTGTTTGCCTCCGTGGTCACCGATCCCTCGGATGATCCGGCTTGGCTGGACAAAAGTGAGGCGGAACAGGATGCGGAGCGGGAGCGCCTGTTTGACATCCTGCGGCGGCTCATGGGGAAGAAGTTGCACGAGCACCCGGAAGTGTATGACGAGGCTCACCGAGAAATGTTGCGGCACTGCGACGGCAAGCTCCCGCCCGTGCTCGATCCCTTTTCCGGCGGTGGATCCATTCCGCTGGAGGCTGCACGGCTTGGCTTCGAGTCCCACGCGGCTGATCTCAATCCCGTCGCCGTCTTGCTCAACAAGTGCAATCTCGAACTCGCCCCACGTTGGATCGGTCACGCCCCCGTAAATCCTGAAGACCGTGAGCGTGATGTCGGCACCCAGGTATGGACCGGAACCAGGGGCTTGGCAGCGGACGTGCGTTACTATGGTAGGCTCATTCGGGAACGGGCGCTGGAGAAGATCGGTCATCTTTACCCTAAGGTGCGTTTGCCGGACGAATTGGGAGGAAATGAGACCAGCGTCACTGCTTGGCTGTGGACGAGAACAGTTGCCAGTCCAAACCCGGCGGCACGAGGGAAGCACGTCCCTCTTGTTTCATCATTTATGCTTGCGACTAAAGTCGGCAGGCAGGCTTGGGCGGAGTTAGTTATTGACGATAGTATCCCCCAAGGCTGGCGATTTGAAGTGAGGAATGGAATCCTTACAAAAGAGCAAGTATTGAAAGCAAAATTGGGAACCCGTGCAGGTAAAGCTCAAGATTTTCTTTGTTTTATCACCGGAACACCCATTCCGCGTAGTTATATTCAGGAAGAAGGAAAGGCCCGGAGGTTGGGGCAAGCGCTTATGGCCGTTGTCGCCGATGGAACCAGGAAACGTGTCTATGTTTCACCTGATCACTTGCAGGAAGACCTTGCTACCAACGGCCCAGATGACGACGTGGTCGCCGATTCACGTTCAACTTTTCTCTCCGGCTCACTCCCGAATAGAGCTGGTATTACTGGAGGAGTGTGTTCGGCCTACGGTCTGGACACATGGGGGGAGCTATTTTCCTCAAGGCAGATCGTCGCACTCGTGACCGCGAGTGACTCCCTGAAGGCTTTACCGAGCGAGATCAAGTATGATGCTGAATTGGCAGGTCTGTCTGAAGATGTTGCGACCGCATATGCATCATCAGTGACAACTTTCCTCGCGCTCAATCTCGATAGATGTGCGGACCTGAACAACTCACTTTGCACATGGAACTCAAGCGATGAAGTGCTCAGAAACTTGTTTAAACGGCAAGCACTGCCAATGGTTTGGGATTTTGCAGAAGCAAATTTTCTAGCAGATGTTGTGGGGAGTTGGACAACTTGCATTGATCGAACGGCTAAATGCATTCTGACTCTTTCCAGCGGAGAAATTGGTCAGGCTGTGCAGGCTGACGCTGCTAATGGAGCCAGTAGCGTAAGCGGTCTTTTGGTGAGCACCGACCCTCCATATTATGATAACATCGGATATGCAGCTCTAAGTGATTTCTTCTATGTCTGGCTTCGGCGCTCAATAGGGTCACTGTATCCAGAGCTATTCGTGACGATGCTTGCACCGAAAGACCCAGAACTTACAGCAACACCTGCTCGTTTTGATGGCGATCGAGAGAAGGCTAAACAGCACTTCGAAACGGGGTTTCGATCTGCTTTCACCAGCCTCATTCCCCGCCTCAGTGCAGACTTTCCGCTCACGGTCTATTACGCTTTTAAACAAGCCGACGATGAGGACAGCAGTGGCGGCGAGGATGGTGCCGAGACTGGACCCGTGGACCTCACAACCGGCTGGGAAACATTGTTAGAGGCTCTAATTTCGAGCGGATTCACTATAACTGCAACGTGGCCGGTGCGTGCCTCGCAATCTTGGCGCATGGTGGCTCAGGGAGCGAACACTCTGGCCTCTTACATTCTGCTAGCTTGTAGACTGCGCAGTGTGGATGCGCTTCGCGTGGGTCGCAACGCATTCGTTGCTGAACTAAAGCGTGAGCTGCCTCCCGCTCTTCATCACCTGCAGCAAGGGAACGTGGCACCAGTCGACTTCGCGCAAGCGGCGATTGGTCCTGGAATGGCGGTTTTTTCACGTTATGCAGCCGTGTTGGAGAGCAACGGCAAACCCATGACAGTGCGCACGGTGCTTGGAATCATTAACGGGATGAAGGACGATTTACTCGGGGAGTCCGTTGAAGAACTCGACAAAAACACCCGCTGGGCTGTGCAGTGGTTTAGTGAAGCAGGTTTTGAATGGGGTGATTCCGGCACTGCCAACTTGCTCGCAAATGCCCAAGCGACCGCGATGAACGGTCTTGTTGCCGATGGCATTCTTGATGTTAAAGGCAGCAAAGTGCGCCTAATAGCACCGGAGGGCCTCCCTAACGATTGGAACCCGGATACGGATCAACGGCTGACCGTGTGGGAGATGACCCATCACCTCTTGCGGGTCTATTATCACGAGCGCCGAGGCGATGCGGTGACTGCCGCACTTCTTCGAAAGTTGGGCACCAAGGCCGAGGTGGCCCGCGACCTTACCTACAAGCTCTTCACCGTCTGCGAGAACCGCAAATGGAGTCGCGAGGCGCAGGCCTACAACGCCCTCGTCATGGGCTGGCCGGAACTGACCCGCCTCGCCCGCGAGGTGACGACACCGGCTGCCACCGTCTCCCTGAACACAGGCGAACTTTTCTAACCTCACTTCGTTTTTCTCTAGCTCATGGCCATCACCAATCACGAACGCGTCGGAAAAGCCCTCGAACTCCTGCGCGATGGCTTGCGCCCTTTTGTCGAGCGTGAGCTGAAAACCTGCTGGGGAGACAAGTGGCCGCAGGAGGTGAAGAGCGTGCTCAGTGACACGCGGCTGGTTGGCCTGGCCTCTGAGCCCACGGCGGATGCTGCCGGACTGTTGGTGATCATGGACCGGGTGTGGAAGGAGGTCTTTGCCATGACGCTGGGCAAGGCGGAGCGCAGCATGGTCAACGAACTGTTGTCTGTGCGTAACGAGTGGGCGCACCAGAAGCCTTTCACCGGCGATAACACCTACCGCGCCCTTGATACGATGGCACGGGTGCTTGCCTCCGTGAGCGCCCCGCAGGCGGATGAGGTGGAACGGGTCAAGATGGAACTGCTACGTGTCCGGTTTGACGAACAGGCCCGCAGCGAGCGCCGCCGAAACTCAGGTGTGGCACTGGAATCCCCAGTGGCCGGTGCCCTGAAGCCGTGGCGCGAGGTGGTGAACCCGCACAAGGATGTGGCGAGCGGCAAGTATCAACAGGCAGAGTTCGCCGCAGACCTGTGGCAGGTCCACATCGGCGAAGGATCGGATGAATACCGGAACCCAGCGGAGTTCTTCCGCCGCACCTTTCTAACGGAGAGCCTGAAAAACCTACTCATCGGTGCTCTGCAACGGCTAACCGGTGAAGGCGGCGACCCGGTGGTGCAACTCCAGACGAACTTCGGTGGTGGCAAGACACACTCCATGCTGGCGCTCTATCATCTCTTCTCCGGCACCCCGGCCAGCGATCTGTTGGACGTGGAGACCCTGGCGATGGAAGTCGGCGTTAAATCCATCCCGAAGGTGAAACGCGTAGTGCTGGTGGGGAACAAGATTTCTCCCGGTAATCCCTCCGTAAAGGCGGACGGCACGGTTGTCCGCACTCTCTGGGGGGAACTGGCTTGGCAACTTGGAGGAAAGCCCGCTTACGCCCGCATTGCCGCCGACGATGAGCTGGCCACAAGCCCCGGCGATGTTCTGCGCGAGCTTTTCAACGAATACGGTCCCTGCCTGATCCTGATCGACGAGTGGGTGGCCTATGCTCGGCAACTTCATCATGATGCAAAGGATCTTCCCGGCGGCGACTTCGAGACACATTTTTCCTTCGCCCAAGCCCTGACCGAATCTGCCAAGCTGGCAAAGCAATGTCTGCTGGTGGTCAGCCTGCCGGCCTCCGATACCACAGGCTCCCCGCACACCCAAGGTGATGACTTGGAAGTCGGCGGTGAACGTGGCCGCGCCGCGCTGGACCGCCTGCGTAATGCGATCGGTCGTGTGGAGACATCCTGGCGGCCCGCAAGCGTGGATGAGGGCTTCGAAATCGTGCGCCGGCGTTTGTTTGAACCGCTGCTCAGCAAGGAGCAATTCGTGGATCGCGACAACGTAGCCCGTGCCTTCTATGATCTGTATCGCACACAGAAGACGGAGTTCCCACCCGACTGCGCCAGCGGCGACTACGAGAAACGGCTCCGTGCCGCCTATCCGATCCATCCCGAACTTTTCAACCGGCTTTACTCGGACTGGTCCACGCTGGTGAAGTTCCAGCGCACCCGTGGTGTGCTGCGCCTGATGGCGGCCGTGATTCACAGCCTATGGGAAAAGGGCGACAGGAGTGCGATGATCCTGCCCTGCCATGTGCCCATTGACGATCCGCGGGTGCAGTTTGAACTGACCCGTTATCTCTCCGACAACTGGGTGCCGGTGATCGAGAAAGACGTCGATGGCCCGAATTCTCTGCCTCTTCAGATGGACGGCGAGGTTCCCAATCTGGGAAAGTTCTCCGCGCACCGCCGTGTGGCTCGGACAATTTACATGGGCTCCGCTCCAACCGCCAAGGCCGCCCATCAAGGGATCGAAGATCGGGTGGTCAAACTCGGCTGCGTGATGCCCGGCGAGGCATGCTCCACCTTTGGTGATGCCCTGCGCCGTCTGGCAGGGGCGGCGACTTACCTTTACCATGACGCAAACCGGTATTGGTATTCCACTCAACCGACCGTGACGAAGTTGGCCGAGGACCGGGCGGAGCAGTTGAAGTCCGACCCTGAGTCCATGATGAAGGAGTTGGAAAAGCGCATCCGGCAGGATCTCACGAAAAAAGGGGACTTTGGAGGCACGCATCCCTTGCCGAAATCCGGCAGCGATGTGGAGGATTACCCTAACGCGCGACTGGTGATCCTGGGAATCGAGCATCCCTATTCCAAGGATGGAGACAGCCCCGCTTTGAACACTGCCAAACTGATTCTGGAGAGCAAGGGCAGCTCGCCGCGTCTGAACCGCAATGCCATCGTCTTTCTCGCTGTGGATAAGACCAAGCTTCAGGATCTCGACGAGGCCGTGCGTCGTTATCTGGCCTGGGAGTCCATCGTGCAGGACTCCGAAGCACTCAACTTGTCATCCCATCAACAACGCCAGGCCGCCAGTCAGAAGCAGGCTGCAAGCACCGTGGTGGATTCGCGCATCCCAGAGGCATATCAATGGCTTCTCGTTCCCACGCAAGCTACCCCACAAAGCCCGTTGGAATGGACTCCGTTCCGTCTCACCGGACAGGAAGCGCTGGCCGTGCGAGCCAGCAAAAAGCTCCGCAACGACGAAATGCTCATCACCGGCCTCGCCGGAACGCGTCTGCGGTTGGAGCTAGACAACGTGCCGCTGTGGCGCGGGAATCATGTTACACTCAAGCAACTGGCGGAAGATTTCGCCCGCTACACCTACCTCCCTCGCCTGCGTGATGCATCCGTCCTAGTCGGCGCGGCTCGCGATGGTCTTGGCCTGCTGATGTGGCCCCAGGAAAGCTTTGCCTATGCAGATAGCTACGATGAAACCAGCGACCGTTATCTTGGCCTGAAAAGCGGTCAGAACATCGCTATTTCAGAGGACAGTTTCTTTGGCCTGTTGGTTAAACCGCAGGTAGCCCTTGCCCAACTGGAGGCGGACAAACCACAACATGTTCCCCCGACGGCCGGAGCAGACGGCGACACATCTACCCCATCGTCGTCGACGACGAGTGGCTTGTCCTCGACTCCAGGCTCGCCCCAGCTGCCGAAACCAAAAGAACCCGCCAAGCCCAAACGCTTCCACGGCACAGTCACACTAGATCCCCAACGTGTGGGCCGCGATGCCGGAAAGGTCGCCGAAGAAGTCATCGCCCACCTAGCAAGCATCATCGGATCCGATGTCATCGTGCGCCTCGATATTGAGGCATCAGTTCCCTCGGGCGTACCCGAAAACGTCGTTCGAATCATCACGGAAAATTGCCAGACGATGAAGTTCACGAGCCAAGGGTTTGAGGTGGAATAAATGTCTCAGTCCATGCTTGGCACCTGAGTGAGGCAGGGAGGGCACTCTAACATAATGTCATTTCATCTCCACGCTCCCGGCTGGTTTGGCTGGCAAATGCTTCCCGGTTACACCGGAGCCCGTTGTGTGCCTTGGTTCAGCCCCATCCACGTAACCCGCCTGACACCCTTGAAAACAGGGCGAGGTTTGCTGGAGTTGGAGTTCTTTCATGCCTTCTACGCTCAAGGCGTCCAGGATTTCAAATTGCAACTTAAAGTAATCCATCGGGCGGAGAACTTCATGGCGGGACGCATCATGGATGCTGAAGGCTACGACCGACTTGGGATCATCAGCCACATGGAGTTCGGCTGGCTGGAGAAGTTCTGTCCCGAACTGATCCGGACCATTCCTCCCGATTCACCGGGCAATGCTTGGTATGATAGCGTGTCGATCTATCTAAACAGTGTGTTTTTCCAGCAGCCGGCTTCGCCAGCGCAACCGGAAGACCCCAATGATGGCAGCGAAAATGCATGGCTGATGGCTTGCGCCTTGCGCTTCGACGGCTACGCCTGCGCCGCCAATCTCGGAATGGAACAACAGCCGTATCATTTCTGCACGAAGCTGTTAGGCGGGCAGATGCCTGTGAAAAGCATGGAGCAACGCTTAACGGCCATGTTCATGCTGCAGAGGTTCTTAATGAAAGAGGGCGTTCGCAGCAAGACGGATCGTGGCTGGAAGATGTTCCGCGAATTGTTTTTGGAACTGGCATCTGAGCCGATACCGGCCGCCTACCGCACCCATGAATATTCCCAATGGGAACGGGACTTCTTGACCATTCTGCCAGCTGGCATGGCATTGATTCGCCATCTCCATCAAACCACAATTTACGATGTTGATGGCGAGAATAGCCCACGCTAGGTCTTGCAAGGATCGACCATTTAAATCTAATAGCCTCGATGCCCGAAAAATCCGATCCATTCCAAGACTTCGAAGAGTGGGTAAACCAATTGGTTAAGATCCCTTCGGCAACACCGATTCCCATTAAATTGAAGCTTGGTCTCTTGGAACGCATGATTGAGCGGTGGCGCATCCACCAGCACGAGTTGGAGAACTCTATTCCTTTCGAGGAATTTCTGTCTTGGGTTTGTTGGATTGATGATGGGCGACTCAACTTCTCCCAGAGACAGGGCAGCCTTCCGGCCTCGGGGACGGGTATTCCTCCGGTTCGCTACCAGCGGACACTCCTTGTCTACCTTCTTCTCCATCACCAGCGACGCAATCGTCGGGTGCCGGTTCTCGATATTATCCGGGAGTTCATTTCCGACGTCCGGAGTCACCTGTCCCCCGAAGATTTTAAGAAGACCGATACCGGAGTGATCCGTTGCTTCACCAACACGCGCTTCGCGGCCAACAAATTGCGGCAATTCGGCCTTCTCAAGTACACGCGGCATGAGGCCTTTAAGACATGGACTCTGTCACTTCCCGGAATCATCATTGCAGCCCGCGCCCTACAAGATTCTAACTGGAAGATCCCTGATTTCCAGCATCAGAGCTTGTCGGGGCTGGCGTTGTTCGGCCTGGATCCGTTTATTGCGTCCTCCGCTTCCTCAGTGAAGGACTTCTCTGCAGTGGTTTCCGCCCTCTCTGCATTATGCGGACCTAATGTGAAAGTGTTCGAAACTTTTAACGGGGTGCTCACTGAAGCTCTCGCTCTCCTTCAACAATATTGGTCGGTTTTGAAGGATCCTAAACTGACGCACAAGGAGCGAAGCGCGCGGTCTCTTGCATGTTGTCACGCGCTCGAATGCCTGCCGCTTTTTGACCAATTCGTCGATGAGTTCGTCGATTGTATTCAAATCGAAGAGCTCCTGAAAAAAGCAACCACCGTAGCCACGCAGTCTTGATGCAACCTATACCCATGTTCACCTGGATTCCCATCCACGAGGAAATCGCCAGGCGACTGCCTGAATTCAAAGACCGTCAGCAAGATCTCATCGCCATTTTGGCGCGGATGCACTCGGCAGGCATGAAGGCGTCCTCGATCACCGATAAGGACGCAACCGGCAAAGAATTTCAACTCAAGGAAATAGACCCTTTTACGTTTTTCGCCAATTTCAACCGGCGCGTTCGTGACGACAACCGCCAAGCAATGTGGCAGTTTTTGAAAGATGAATGGAATCTCACCTCCGATGTGCCGGCGGACTTTGACGGACTTCCCCTGGCTGACATGCGCAGTTCATGGCTGATGCCTTATGCTGCGAAGCGAGCCCCGGAACATGTGGGTCTACTTTGGAATTTCTACGAGCACATGCTCCATAGCGATGCAGACTCGATTGACGCGATTTTAATGCAGCAGTGTCTGGACTTGCGAAAGGTCGGATTGGCATTCCTTACGATGGGGATGTTCTGGGCGTGCCCTAGGAAGTGGATTGCCACGGACGGCAAGAATCTTGGCTTTGCCAAGACCAAAGGGATTCTGGAAAAACCGGAGACCGCGTCAGACTACCTGCTGTGGTTGCCAAAGATTCGAAAGGCAATCGGCGGTGACGGTGTTGAGTTCTCGCGCCAGGCTCACTTGTGGGCGATTGGCGGCGCCAGTGGGTCGTACGCTTCGCCATTCAACAAAATCTTCCCTGACAATCAGCCGGATCGGATTCTGGATTACCTTGGGAATGTCATTGGTCTGCTAAAAGAGGAGTCCGCTAATCCCGATGACCTCCTTTCAATGACCCTCCGCAAGCAGGGTGGAGCGGGAGTCCTTCTCCGCATCAACATTTGGATGTGGGCTATCACGGCAATCGTCGCAAAACCCAACCAGCGCCTGATTGAGTTTCTGGTTCCCTGGGGTCATCCCGAGGCATTACGGCTCGCAAATCAGATGAAGGCCGACGGAAGGGCTCCCTACGAGGGTTTCGCGGAAGCGGTGAATGGCGTTCGATACACTTCCGCTCTTCTCGATGAGTCGGAGTTTTTCGACCGCATCGATGAACTCTGGCCGACCATTGAAGCGTGTGTGCGGGCTATCAGTCGGCATTTCTCCGGCAGACGCTCACCATTCCGCGCCAATCACCGCCCGGAACTCGAAGCCCTGTGTCTCGACAAGAATCAACGTGAAACGATTCTTAACAGTGGGTTGTCCTTCCGTACCCGACCCATAGACCCTGATTCCAACGAACTGCAATACTGGCTCATTTCACCGGGCGAGGGAGCGAGGCTCTGGGAAAGTTGGCAAGATCAAGGCATCGCAGCCATTGGGTCGCCCGAGATCGGAAATCTGTGCGACTACGAAACCAAGGAGAATATTGTAGCGAAGTTGAACCAGCAGTCCCGCGACCAGAACAACAGCCAGCAAGCGTTGATGCTCTGGAACATCTCCCATGAGATGAAGAAGGGCGACATTGTTTTCGCAAAGCTCGGACGGTCGGAAATTATCGGGTGGGGCGAATTGACGGGCGACTACTCATTCGCGGGCGATCACGAGGAGTATGCGCATGTCGTGCCGGTCGATTGGGTTGTCAAGAAGCCGGCGAAACTCACCGATCGAAAGCTCGCCTACAAGGCGTTAACAAACATCACCGATAGTCCCAAGCTCAGGAAGATGCTGGCGGCCCTATACCCAAGTGTCCCGGGTTTGAGCAAAATGGAGCCCGAGAACGGGAATGATGAAAACACTGACGGCAACGATGGAGAAGATGATGGAGAGACCAAGGAAATGCTTCCGTATTCCATCGATGATGCGGTTGGGGAGCTATTCATGTCACGCAATTCTCTTGAGCACATTTTGGAGCAACTTAAGAGAAAGAAAAACATCATCCTTCAAGGGGCTCCCGGCGTCGGCAAAACCTTCGTCGCAAGGCGTTTGGCTTGGTTACTACTTGGAGCAAAAGACGAATCCGCCGTGGAAATGGTGCAATTTCATCAGTCTTACACCTACGAAGATTTCGTTCAGGGGCTACGCCCGACGCCGGATGGTCACTTCGCCGTAAAGGATGGGTGCTTTTATCGACTTTGCCGTAAAGCACTCGCCAATTCCACCCAGGAATACGTCTTAATCATCGACGAAATCAACCGCGGCAACCTGAGCAAGATTCTGGGGGAACTGATGATGTTGATCGAAACCGACAAGCGCGGTGAATCCCTAACGCTAGCCTACAGCGATGAGCCTTTCACCGTGCCTCCCAAAGTTTACTTAATCGGAACCATGAACACGGCTGACCGGTCGCTTTCAATGGTGGATTACGCTCTGCGCCGACGTTTCGCCTTCCTCACTCTCGACCCCGGTTTTGGTGAGGATGCATTTTCTGCACACTTGGGCAAACATGGTCTCAACGAAAGCCAGTCGCGTCACGTGATCAACCAAATGGAGGCCCTCAATCACGAGATCGAGAAGGATGACGTTAATCTCGGCAAGGGCTACCGCATCGGCCACAGCTTTTTTACGCCCACGGCGTCGGTGCCGGACTTCCAAAAATGGTTCGACTCCATCGTGCGCTACGAGATCATGCCGTTGCTGGAAGAATACTGGATCGACTACCCCGCCAAGGTGAAACAGTTCAGGGACGCCCTTCTCGAAAGTATTCCGTGATGGCACCCGTCATTCCAATCGCGAATCTCTACTACCTCCTAGCCTATGCTTGGGGCCACAAGCTCAGCGAGGCGGAGATGGCCGCTGTGGATGCCGCATCATGCCCGGACCTCAACAACCTATTTGCCAAGGTCCTCGCCAATGCTACCCACCAACTCGTCCGGCGGGGTGTGGACCGCAGCTATGTCCCAGTAGAAGACGAAACACCGCGTGTTCGGGGTCGTATCGACTTCTCGGCCAGCGAAAAGATTCAGAGCCGCACGCGTGGCAAGCTGGTTTGCATTTACGACGAGCTCAGCCCAGACGTCCTGCACAATCAGATCGTCAAAGCCACGCTACGTATTCTCAGGAACGACAAGCGGGTTCATGCCGAATCCCGAAGGCGCCTTGCCCAATCCATGGAGGCTTTTCAGGATGTGGGCGATCTCCGAATCATGCCCCACCATTTCCGTCGGGTGCAGCTTCATCGCAACAACCGCGCCTATCGCTTCCTCCTCCACCTGTGCGAGCTGATCCACGGATCACTGCTCCCGGAGAAGTCTCCCAACGGGATGCGCCGATTCCGGGACTTCGCCCGAGACGAGAAGCTGATGGCAAAGGTTTTCGAGGATTTTGTCAGGAACTTCGCCAGACGGCATTTGTTCGAAGCGCAAGTCTCCGCCATGCACATAGGCTGGCGAGCATCGGCCTTTGGGGAAGGCACTTTCGCCATTCTGCCGAGGATGATCACCGACGTAACGGTCGCGTGGCCGGACCGGAAATTGATCCTCGATTGCAAATACTATCAGGAGGCGCTGGTCAGCCGATACGATGCGCTGAAGTTCCGCGCCGACAATCTCTATCAGCTCAGCGCCTACCTGATCAACCAGCGAGTTCATCCAGGTTGGGAAAACGCGGAGGGGATGCTGCTCTATCCCTCCAATGGGTATAGCTTCGATCACGCCTTCACGCTTCACGACCGTCATAAGATCCGAGTTTCCACCATCAACCTCCAACAGCCTTGGAATAGGATCGAAAGCGAGCTCGTAGAATTGATTGCTCCGGGAGCGCCTCCGCACGCTCAGCTATAAAGTATCCCTTCTACCACCAGTTGCCAAGAGGCGGAATGGAGCATTCGGCGGCAGCATTGAGGCGACCCCTGAAAGAGTTCACCTTATGCGTTCTTCCCGGCGGCAGCGCGCTTCACCACGACATCGTATGCTTTGAGCATCGCGTCACGTTCGGAAGAAAACGTAATTGTGCCCCACTTGTTGTCGATCTTGATGCCGAAACCGTTAGATTTTTTAACAACGAGAATGTGGTGGTCGAGGTAGTCGATATGGTGGTTGCCTTTGGTCGACATTTTCCACGACTTGAGCATGGGGAATCTTTGGCGACGTTGGCTCCGGTTTTTGAGGATCGCCTCATGTTTTTCCAGTTCGGCCGGGGAAACCGTGGTATAGCGGGCAGCGCAAATCCTTCCGACACGGATCACATGGGGCCAATCGGTGTGCTTCAACTCGTGGACGTAGCGAATCTTTTCCTGTCCGCAAAATTCGCAGTCCTCGTATTCGTCAAATTCGAGTCCCTGATCTTCTTTGAGATCGATGCAATCGAGCCACGTCCAGTTGGCCTTGGGACATCCCGGCGTGTTTTTCAGGAGATGGGGCATGAACATGACGGCTATTCGGTCAGTTTTTTGAGAAGCTTTTTCCAGAATCCCGGTTCGGCTGATTCCGCCATTGGGGGTTCTGCTCCGTCTTGCTTTTCGGCTGCGTCGCGGGAATGGATCGAGCGTTCATATTCGCGGGCTTCCCAGATTTCCTTCTGGGGAATGTCACCTGCCCACCTCACGCGATTGGATTTGATCCAGTAATGGGAGCGGCACGGGAAGCTCCAGTTCCCGATTGAGGGGTGTAGGGAAACGCTTTCCCCGTCGAAAGTGAGTTTCCAGTCGCGTGGGGATAGCGGCGTGACAATTTCGCTGCGGCAGCCACAGCAGCAGAGGTGCACGGCCGAAGCATACTCCATCGAGACATAGACGATTCCTTCTTCGAGGCGGTCCGGAACCGACTTCACAAAGCTGTAGTTCAGTTGTTTGAGTCGGGCCATTTTGTGTCTTCATTGGTGACGTGATTGCCGTCCACGGTATAGGTCGAAAAGTGTTCACCATCGATGTCGGTGTAGAAGCCGAAGAGCTTCTTCCATTTAACCACGGCGAGGCAGGCGTTGAGACAGTTGAGGTCGGCCACCTGGATGTTCGTGGCGTAGAGGTCGTTGATCGCTCCGTTACCGAATGGAATCCGGTTGCCGGCCGCAACGTGCTCCCGTTTTTCCGGGGTGCTGGCGGTGACGCGGAGAGTGCCAAAGATTTTTTGGTCGTCAGAGATTTCCATGCCCATCCCTACGTCGATGAACGGAACCCCGTATTCTTCGAGCTTTTGGACGATGAGCCGTTTGGCTGGGCCGCTATCGATTGCGAGAAAGACGAACGTCATTGATCGGAGAACCTCGACGTTCGATGCAACAATTTTTTCGGGGTGTGAATGGATTCCCCTTCGGAATTCCGAGTAGGTTTTTCCGAAGTGATCGACCTTTTTGATGCTTGCAGCCACTTGATCGAACGAGGCAGCGCCCGGTGCTCTGAAAGCGTTGTGGTTCTGGAAGTCATCGTCGTCGAAGAGATGAATTTCCTTCACCGGTGTTTTGGCCACGAGATCGAGGATGTAGGATCCAGTCCCCCCGAGCCCGACGATGGCGACCTTGGGCAGCTCAAGCTTCGCCGAAATGGCACCGATTCCCGCCCGGCTGCTGGCGGTGTCAAGGTAGCGGAAAACCGATTCCTCCTCTTCGGTTTCATAAGGAGGATGTGTTCGTGGATCCTTTGTTGGATCAAGTTCCTTGGCACGCGATGAGAACTTCCAGACGTAGGTCACGATCTTCTCGTGATAGTCGGCGTAAGCGCGCATTTGATTGTCCGGGCCAAGCAATTTGCTGGAAAACGTATGCTGCGTGACCAAATCGGGAAGATGTTGCTCGCCGTCGCCAATTCTCTGTTTGTTCAGAGGGTTGCCGTCGGCATCACAAGGCAGTTCCCCGCCGAAATGGATGACGTGGGTGCCCATTCCGTTAATTTGGTCACCCGCCAGTGGAAGGTTAGTGACCAATCGCCCGCGTTTGACGGTCCGATCGGGCGCGACATACCATACGTCGTCGACGACGAGGAAGCCTTCGCGGCAATGGACGTGGTAGCCATCGTCGCGAAGCCGTTTGAGCTCGGGATTACGATTTATCAGTTGCTGAGACATTGATGATCATTCCTTCTTTCAGTTTCAGCGGAGAGTCGGTTTCGACCATGGTGCCGTCCGGCTTGTTTCCATGCCCTCGGCGGTAGGTCACTGTGAACATGACATCAGCGCCCGTGGGCGGAGTGTCATAGGCGAGTGCGATAATCTCCGTGAAAGTCAGTTCCTTCTGAGAAACCGTCTTTTCGCGCGTGTTCACGATGATGGTGATTTCCTTGTCGCCGTTGGCGTTTCCGTTATTGTTCATTTGGTAGTTGGGTGAGAGTCAGTTGAATTTCCGTTCATGGCGGCGCTTCGCACGTTCGGAGAGCGGTGCCGCTGCCGTTTCATAGTCACTTAAGATGGTCAAGAATCCGTAATCCCCGAGGGCCAGCGCTTCGTCTTTAACTACGGTGTTCCTTTCGCCGGAGAGGGCGACATTCTGAAAGACGGTTGCCATCGTGAGGACGCCTTGATCGGTCTCTTGCTTCCGGGAGATGACGTTGGCGGTCGCGCTGTCTTTGGGGAGCTTTTCACGATTTTTGAAAAGTACTGTGCGGTAGCCTTCGGTCCGGTAACCACTACCTGGAATCGCCCATGCAAGATTACCGTCCGGTGTCCATCGGATGACCATGGAACGATCCGAGACATGGTTGAGGTACTGGAGGGCTGTCGCGGTGAGAGATGCATCGAACTTCTGGGAAAGGTTCAGGATTGTTTGTAGCGGACTTCCTTGTCCTTGGGCGGCTTTCTTGAAACGGGATGGCGGCATGATGAGGTTTGCCGCGAAATGGTCGGCCTCGTCTTCCTCCCGACATTCGTTAGCATCGAACAATCCACAGAGCGACGGATGTGGGGGTTCTTCGAGCAGCCGCTTCCGATGCTCGTCGATGAAATAGTGTCCAAGTTCGTGGGCGATCGAGAATCGGGCACGTGGCGCGGTTGGGTCACCATTTACCTTTCGCAGGTTCAGGTGGATGTGAAACGTGTGAGCTTTCGGGACAATGACGGCATCGAAGTTTTCCGAAAAGCGGTTGGGGTGTAGGCGGATACCATTTTCAAGAAGGATCTTGTCGAGGTCGACAGGGCCGGCCAGTGGCGAGTGCAATTCGACCACAGATTCGGCGAGTTCAGAGAGTTCCTGCCTCCTCGACATTTGAAGTTTCATATTATCAATCTTCCTGGGCGTCTTCCATTTTGCGGAGGGTTTTTTCGCTGAGGATGCCATCGCCGTTTCGGGCAGCCATTCTGAGTCCGCTCAGGCCAGTTTGGTTTTTCGCTGAAGGGAACTGCGGGATTTCTCGGGTTACAGGTCGTTCACTTTGTTTCTTGATGGCCGCCACAATGGCGGCTGCGGAGAGATGATCTGGAATTTCAGCTTCTTGCGTTTCTTCGGCGTCCAGGTCCGCAAGGAACTCCTCAATTTCCTGATCGGTTTGCGGCAATGTCATGCCGAGAATCCGGAGGGCGTTGTTGATGTCGTCGGCTGGTGTGTTGGGAAGTTTCATGTTTGTTGGTGTTTGGGTTCGCGACGGAAGGGAGGGCTATGCTTCGCGACGTTTCATTTCGTCGCGAAGGCCATTCAAAGCTCGCTCCCTCTTTTTCCTCAGACCGGCTTCCGTGACATTAAGGTGGCGGCAGAGGGCAAGCCGTTCTTCACGAGCGGGGCGCATCTGGGTGCCATCAAGCGGCATGAACATTGCACTCCAGCGGAGGATTTCGGCGTCGTCCGGGTCCATTTCATCCAGGATTTCGGCGAGAATCTTGGCACGCGCTGAAGGGTCAGGCGTTGTTTCGGTAAATTCGTCCCAGCCGAGTTCGAGCGTTTCGATGCTCGTGAAATCGAGTTTCAACGGAGCGATGCGGTCTATGACAATGTTTTTTAGCATCGTCGCTGCCCACCCGGTGAACTGCTTTCTGATGGCGTGGAAATCACCGCCGTTCGGATCGAATTGGTCGGCTCTATCCCAGATTTTCATGGCGAGCCGCCAGTAAAGGTCTTCGGGATCCAGGTTGATGGTTGAACCGCTGAATGGTTTTTGAAGGTTCGCGAGTTTGCGGAGGATGGTCCCGTAGTTTTCGAGCAGTTGTTCGAAGAGTTGGCCTGCCCGCTTGGCTTCAGCGGGATCAGCGCTGTTTTTGAGGAGCGCGATTTCGGTAAGCAGATCAAGCGCCGAGGGGCACTCCGGAGGGGGCGGAATCTTCGTTGTAGCGGTCATCACTGTAATAGACGGGATTGCGTGACGCGACGTTCGCCTGTCGCACGCGTCATTCTGTCACTCGCCTTCGTGGAGTCACAGTGGAAAGGAGGAAATGGCCGACTGGCTCGCCGATCTCTGAAGCGACTTTCGACCGCCCCGCGCTAACAAAATGTGGAGCGAGGATTCACGATGCCTTTCGCTGCCCGGTCGAGTTGCTCGCCTTCTTGGCCGCGGGTTGCTTCTTGGGCTTGTCGACAGGTAAGACGGCGAACCAAGCTTTCCCTGCCCTTTTCGGCACCGCGTGACGGTAGCGAGTGACCAGCAGCCGGGGGTCTCGGGAATGTCCGAGCCAAGCAGCGACCTTTGCGAAATCGTCGTGCATGGCTGCAGCGTGGCTGGCAAACGAATGGCGAAGGGCGTTGTGCGGCCAATCGGCGAGGCCGTCTTCTTTGTGGACATCTCGGAACCAGCGGCAGAGGTAACCTTCCGCGGTGGTCTCCAACTCTCCGGGAACCAGTTTTCCCACAGGAAGCACGCCGGCCGCTTTGGCTGCACTCAACCACTCCAGCAGCGCAGCCGGCATAGGGACAAATCGGGCTACCCCGGTTTTCGCCACCTTAGCAGAAACCCGAAGCTCTTTTCGTTCCAGGTTGAGGTCTTCGTAGGACAGTCTGGCGATCTCTGCCCGGCGCAATCCGCAGAAAGCCCAAACGGCAAACGCAGGCACGGATTGGGGTAACACCCGGAGAGCTGTCCGGAGGAATCCTTGAAGCTGGGAGGGCGTGATCGTGCCCACCTC
>JANMJQ010000033.1:0-11712 GCA_031371445.1 Akkermansiaceae bacterium | reverse complement strand
GCCCGCGGCCCCAGCCATCCATGCTGAACCGGCCTGCGCCCTTTGAACCGGCAGCCATCATAGATAACATACACAGGTATGTATGCTACCTATGCTGCGGCCGCCAGCAGCACCCGATGGCCGTCCGTTGACCGCTTACGGCCTCGCAATGAAAGACTATTCCGGAAGGGTAAAAAGCTGGTCACATCATACAGACCTAGTCGCTTGTCATTTGCTCTAGCTGATGGCGAGTTTTTTTCCGGAACAGACACATATCTTGTGCATGGACACTCCTCAATTTGTCCTTTAGAAAGCCTTCTTGCGATTATTAACTCGAAAGCCATTGAATATTGGCTACGTGGGCGGAGCAAGGTGAAAGGATCGGTCATTGAATTGACCGGCGACTCTATCGAGAAAATACCTATACCATCAGTCAACGCATCAGAAAGCGCCCGGCTCGCGAAACTTGCGGAAGCCTGCTCCGCAGCGGCAAAGAAAAACAACACCGCCTCGCTCACAGTGCTCGAATCCGAAATCAACGAAATTGTCTATCGTCTATTTAATCTCACCCCCGAAGAAATCCGCCTCATCGAATCCGCGCTCAACACATGAGCCGCCGGTTGAATCCAAAGACCTCCCTGATGAGCTTTCCAGCCGAAATCTAGATCGGCGTTTTTATTGACCGGCGGGAACGGGCTTGGCGGCAATTGGCAGAAAACTGGAGGAGGTTTGATGAAGGGAGCTCCATAACAGATCGCATTCAAATTTCGTCGCGCTCCAACTCCTTCAACACCGCGTTGAGAGTCCGCCCTGAAACACGGAGATCAAATGTCGAAGCCTCGCCTTTCGGAGACGCTTCGCCGAGTTTTACTTGAGAGCCCGGTGGCAGGCGGTGGAGTTGGAACAGCTTTTCCCATACGGCAACCAAGGCGTTCTTCTGCGTCAGGAATCCTTTCTGGATAATTCCGGCGGTGAAGAGCACGTGGGTGATGTTCCATTCCCGGCAGATAAGCGGCAGTTTCTCCGGGGCGGAGTTCTTTCCCGCATCCTTGGTGATGACGATCCATGAGGAGTCCTCGCGGAGGGTTTCGAGCCATTGGCTGTCGGGTGTTCCGGCGGCCCAGTCGTCGAGGACATGCCGGATCTCAAGGCCCGGATAGTCCCGGTGATAGAATTCGTGGAGTTCACGGGCCAGACGGCGGCTGCAGCATTCGTCGAAAAGCAGTTTGAGCGCTTGGCTCATGCGGCATTGCCGATTTCCTGATTCCAATACCGATAGGCGGCTTCCACGGCCTCGACGGGGACTTCGTAAAGATCGGCCGCTTTTTCGATGCTACCTTCGGCGACGGCGGCGCGCCAGAGGGTTTCGGCCGTGTAGCCGGAGTTTTCCAACACAGGCGCGCCGAAACGGATTTGCGGATTCATGACGACTTCCTGATCCTTGAATGCGAACGCCCGATAGAGCCGGGCCATGCCGTTGGCATCGTATTCAAGGTCTTTCATGTAGGCCTCAATGCAGGGCTTCATGGAAACCTGGTCCAGATCCTTGCCGGTGAGGCCCAGTGGATTTCCGTTGAGGTCCTTGAGAAGGATGTGCAGGTCTTTTCCGATCAACACGGTGCGGTGATCCTTCCGCGCGAAGGGGTGTTCGATCCCATGTTTTTCACGCGCATTCAGAATGGCCTCTTTGATTTTCTGAAGAGGGACTCCGTGATCCACCCGCAGGGAACGGATGGCGAGGGCTTCGACGAAATCGGTAAAGCTGATGCGTTTGTTCAAGTCATCGGCGATCCCGCTGCGGCTCATCGGATCGGCGGACTTGGTGCCGAAGAACCAACGGTTCAGCGTGGCCGCCGGCATCCGGGCATACCGCGCCGCCTCGGCGACGGAGTAAACGCCGAGTCCTTTGGTAGCGGCATGGAGCGTGGTGACCATTGGCAGGGTTGATTGATATTCTAGTTCCACAATGCTGATGCGCCAAGTTCCAATTGGCGAAGCGGTTTCGCGGTCAGTCATGACAAAAGGCCTGTCCCACTATCTTACGCAGCCTGCTGCGGGTGCCGGCTTTTGCGCGGCTTTCGGCTTGGCTGCCCTCTCCGCGTCGGCGGCTCTGACGGCTTTGATCGCAGCACGGATCTGGCGACGTGTCACCCTGCCCTTGCCGTAATTATGTTCCAGAACCTGAATCATTTTCTTCGGCATGGCAGTCCGGACGGTGTCAAACGATTGCCCTTCTGACCACAGAGAGCACGGAGTAGAAAAATGGGTTATGCTTCCGTCTCCTCATCACCTTCCCACGGATTGACGATGGAGATTCCGGTTTGGGCGAAGTCGGAAACATTGCGGGTGGCGAGGGTGAGGCCGTGCACTTGGGCGGTGGCGGCGATGAGGGAATCATTGTAGGACATGCCGAGGAGGGCGCGGAAGTCGGCGGCTTGCTCGGCGATGGGGTGATCGACAGGGAGGAAGGAAACTTCCGCGACATTGGCGACGATTCCCTGATACCAACGTTGCAGGCTTTTTGAAAAAGTTGGGTCGCGTTTTTCCACTTTGCGGTAGCCATAGCGGATTTCGTTCAAGGTGATGACACTCAGCCAGTGCTTTTGCCCCTTGACGGATTTTTGCCAGGCGATGACCGACGGGTGGGCATCGGCTGTTTTCCGAAACTCCGAGATGGTGACTGTATCGAGCAAGAGAGACATCAGTCTTCGAATGAAAACTCGCGAACCTTGCCAGCCCTGCGATCTTCGAGGGGAAAATCGCGGTCGGTGAACTCATCGCTTCCGAAGATCTCGATCAAAGTGCGGGGCTTGGGAGAGGCTTCCTTGCCCGCAGCGAGTTCCCGCTCCAGAAGGCCCGCGACCCAGGCGGAAAGGGATTTTGATTCGTCGATCGCCCGGTGTTTCGCCTCGCGGCAGAGATCGTCAGGGAGTTTGAGGGTGACATTCATGATGTGCGAGTGCTGCACGGTGGCACGGCGGCACGAAATTTCAAGGTTTTTACATGACCAGCGCCTCGTTGAGTTCCTCCAGCAGCTCGACGCCCGCTAAAAAACCGAACCCTTGCCAAGCGCCCATATTCGCATGACAAAAGGCCTGTCCCTTTATCACCAATTGTCGGTGTGGAAAACTACGCTGAAGAATCCCGACTGCCGTGCTTTACCCGGCGGCGGCACCTGCCCTTGATGAGTCCGCTTGGCTCAGGGCGCATCGAAATCAAAATCCCGACGCGAGGCCGGAATATCGCCCGCCAAGGCCATTTAAAGCTTGCCGGGAGTTCTGTTAGATTTGAAAAAATTCATGGCTTCCACGCAACATGTTGACAATGAATTCTCCGCCCGTTTTTTTGCGGACGTCCTCCAACTTTATCCTAGGTCCTCGCGCCAATACCGGTGCACCGACATTTCCGATCTCCACTATTGCCAACTCGGTGTGCTGCGTTGTCTGAGCAGTTCGACCACCGGCCAGGAGTTCCTCCAGTTTCATGCCGACCATGGCATCGCCAACATCGAGCCCAGCCATTTTTTCAAAGCCCTCAAAAGCCCTCGGCGGCTCGCCAACATCACCTCTCTCAACGAGCTGCTGACCGGGCCCATGAATCGCCGCGTTGCCGATCCCTACGCCCAATGCGCGGAGCTTGATGACTGGGACCTCTACGCTGTGGACGGACACTATCACCATTCCGCGTGCTTCGATCCGAAGAGCGAAGACTCCAAAGGCGAACTCCGGTCCATCGCCACCGGACACTTCTTCCGCATGAATATGCGCACTCATCACCTCAGTTGTCTCGGCATGGCCAATCCCGAGGACGGCAGGAAGAAGGCGCATGACATCACCGTCATCAAACGCAGCAGCGCCGACCAGCTTCGCAACGGCGCACCCAAAGGCCGCAAGGTGATGCTCATCTGGGACAAGGCCTGCATCGATTACCGGCACTGGTACAAACTCAAACACACCCACGGCATCTACTTCGTCACGCTCGAAAAATCCAACAGCGCCGCGGAGATCTGTTCGGTCAATCAGCTCGATACCAGCGATCCAAAAAACGAAGGAGTCGTTTCAGACCACCTGGTGGGCACCTCCAACGGAGTGACGCTGCGGCGCATTGTTTACATCAATCCCGAGGATGGCGCGACCTACACCTACCTCTCCAACGACAACACCCTACCAGCCTATCAGATCGTTCTGCTCTACAAACACCGCTGGGACATCGAAAAGATCTTCCACCAGTTCAAAAGCAAAATGAGCGAGCGCAAATCCTGGGCCAGTTCGCCCGAGGCCAAGCAGAGTCACGCGATATTCGAATGCCTCGCCCACAACCTGCTGCTGCTCTTTGAGCAATACCTCGGGCAAAGCGAAGGACTGCGAGACGAGTTGGAGGAGAAAAAGCAACAAGGCCGGTCCAAGGCCGGCGTCGTCGCATCCATGGCGACGGGCATCATCCGGGCGGCTGGAAATTTCATCAACACCGCGTTCCACAGAGCCACCCAGCGAACCCAGCGCTTCATCCGGTGGGTCCGGGTCTGGATTTACAAACAGGCTCCCTGGGGCGAATCCATCCTCCGCTTGAGGGAAGTCTGGGGCGCAACTTCAGCGTAGTTTTCCACACCGATCCAGATCCGGCTTTGCTTCGGGGTCGTCGTTGGCGGTTGGGTGGCGGGTCTTAAATTTGGGCGCTCCTCATCCCGCGACGCGATGGTCAGCGCGGTATTGGCTGGCGGTTTGGCCCATCTGGCGGCGGAACTGGCGGGCGAAATCGCTGTGGTCGTAAAAGCCGGACTCGAGCGCGACGTTGGTGACGGGCTGGTTGGTCTGCGCAAGGAGGCGGCAAGCTTCGATGACCCTCATCCGGATCATGTATTCCTGGGGAGGCATTTGGAAGGTGGCGCGGAATTTGCGTTCGAATTGTCGGACGGACATGCTGGCCATTTTTGCCAGCGAAGGGACGTCGAGTTTTTCGCGGAAGTGGATTTTCAAATGGTCCGCCACCCCCGCGAGTTCGAGGTAGGGCTGCATGGCGGCCCGCTGGGCTTCGTAGCTGCGGACAGTCCCGCAGATGCCGCAGATTTTTCCAGTCTTGTTGAACAGGGGCAGTTTGTTGGTGATGAACCATTCCGGTTTGCCCTCGCGGTTGGGGAAAAGCTCGATGATCCCCAGCAAGGGCTTGCCGCTGGCCAGCACCTGCTCGTCGTCCTTGCGGTACTTTTCCGCGAGCTTCGGCGGGAAAATGGCGGTGTCAGTGAGTCCGATGATTTCCTCCTCGTTGTTATATCCACAGCGTTTCGCGAAGGCGGGATTGCCGGCCATGAGCATGCCGTCGCGGTTTTTGGCAAAGAACAAGGTGCCCGGCAGGTGGTCGAAAAGGTGGCGGAACTGTCCGGGCGGCAGTTGTCTCATCCATTGCTCGCAATTTTCCGCAGGACTCATCGGTCGGAATCCTACACAAACTTCCCGCAATCTTACAAGCAGACGTTCCTTGAAAACCCCAGCATTGTTGTCACGTTTCAAGGTCCCCTCGTTCACAAACCCCTATCTCCGCTGCCGCATGAAAAATCCCATCACACTTGCCTGTGTATTTCTAACAAGCGCTCTTGCGTTCGGCCAACCGGCGAAACCGGCTGCTGTCGCTGCGCGCCATGTCCAGGTGCTGTTCCTTGGTGCCCCGGCCGCGAATGGCCCCGGCCACGATCCGGTTGAGCGTTACCGCGTGCTCAAGAAGGCGCTTGGGGTGGATGGCATCGACCTTACCTATACCGAGGACCTGGCCGACCTGCGCTCTGATCTGTTAGAAAGCTACGACGCGCTGATGATGTATGGCAACTGGAAGGACAACGGCGTCATGGACTCCGCGCAATTCAAGGCCCTTACCAGCTACGTGGACAACGGTGGAGCGTTCCTGCCAATCCATTGCGCGTCGGCCTGCTTCGGCGGCTCCGACGACTTTTCGAAATTGGTGGGCGGTCATTTTAAATCGCACAGCACCGGTGTTTTCAAAACCAAGATCACGGATCCGAACCATCCTCTCATGCGCGGTTACCAAGGTTTCGAGACCTGGGATGAAACCTATGTCCACGATCGGCTGACCAACGACCGCACGGTTCTTCAAGTTCGCGACAACGAGCCATGGACATGGGTTCGCGACCAAGGCAAGGGCAAGGTGTTTTACACCGCCTATGGCCATGACATGCGCTGCTGGGGTCAACCTGCCTTCCATGATTTGCTGCGCCGCGCGATCCTCTGGAGCGTTGGGCCCGATGTCCGCGCGAAGGTTGCTGCGATGAAACTTCCGACGCTTGAAATGGAAGACATGATCCTGCCCGGTTATCGCGATCATCAGACGATCACGAAAGGGCAGAAGCCGCTGCCACCGGCGGAATCCGTGAAGCTCGCGCAAGTTCCCAACGGCTTCGAGTTGTCCACCTTCGCCACCGAGCCTGACATCGTGAACCCGATTTACATCACATGGGATCATCGCGGCCGGGCCTATGTGGTGGAAACCGTGGACTATCCCAACAACCTTCAAGCCGGAAATACCGGCCATGACCGCATCCATATTTGCGAGGACACCAATGGCGATGGCAAGGCCGACAAGTTCACATTGTTTGCCGACAAGCTTTCGATTCCCACCTCCGCAGTGTGCGTCAATGGTGGCCTGATCTGCACCAATGGTCCGGAGATGCTTTTCCTCAAGGACACCAATGGCGACGACAAGGCGGATGTGCGCCAGGTTTTGTTCAGCGGCTTGAATACCGGTGACACCCATGCCGGTGTGTCGAATCTGCGCTATGGCTTCGACAACTGGATTTATGCAACAACCGGTTATTCCGGCCTCGACAGCATGGTTGGCGGCCAGCATCACAAATTTTCAACTGGCTATTTCCGCTTCAAGCCGGATGCGAGCAAGATGGAGTTCCTGCAAGGCACGACCAACAACACGTGGGGCCTTGGATTCACTTCCGACTTCGACATCCTTGGGTCAACCGCCAATGGCAATCCATCGTGGTATACAACCTTTGCCAAAGATGTTTATGAAAAGGCCGGCATGACCTCGCCGCGGACGCCACCGGGCGATAACAACCCGATGTTCTTCCCGGCCTCGATGGATATCCGCCAGGTTGACCAACTCGATCGCTTCACGGCGGCGGCTGGCCACTCATTTTACACCTCGACCCGCTTCCCCGAATACTATCGCGAGCATATCGCATTCGTGACCGAACCCACCGGCAAACTTGTTTCGCAGTTTGAAATTTCCGCCAAGGGTGCGGGTTACCTCTCCAAAATATCGCCGAACAACCTTTATTGCAGCGCGGACGGTTGGTCAGGTCCGGTGACTGCGGAAACCGGTCCCGATGGTGCGGTCTGGATCGCGGATTGGTATAACATCATCATCCAGCACAACCCGACACCGAACAAGAACTCGGCGGGTTACGATGCGAAGACGGGCAAGGGCAACGCTTATGAGACACCCTTGCGCGACACTTCGCTGGGCCGCATTTTCCGCGTTTATCCGAAAGGCACAAAGGATGATGTGAATCCCAAGCTCAATCCTTCCGATCTGGATTCTCTCATCGCCGGGCTGTCGCATCCCAACCAATTCTGGCGTGTGACCGCCCAGCGCTTGATCGTCGAATCCAAGTCTTCGACCGCGGTCGCGAAGTTGAAGGAAGTCGTGAAAGCGGATGCCAATGATCGCTCCGGCATGCATGCGTTTTACGCTTTGGCGGGCCTCGGCGCACTGGATGCGGACACGATCAAGGCGGCGCTCGCCTCCAAGTCCCGGGGCTTGCGGAGAGCGGCTCTCATCAACGCTCCGACCGATGAAAGCCTCGCAGACGCTTACGCCAAGGATGGCACTTTCGTCGCGGCTGATGCGCGCGAGCTTGCGGAAGTGTTCGGAGCCCTTGCGAATGCAAATCCATCGGAGCGCATCGGCAAGGCGCTCTATGCGACCTTGGCTGCGGGCAAAGATGTCATCCTCGCGGATCCCACCTTGTCCGACGGTTGGCAAATCGCCGCGCGCCGCCACGCTGCCGGCGTGATTCTCGCCGCAGCTTCCGAAACCGAAGCGGCGGGCGCTCCGCAGGCCATGCCCAACCTGCTGCCCGATCCTGAATTCTCCGGCCCGGGGCTTGGCCCGTGGTCCTTGCGCGAATACGCTGTGGCGAATCCCGGTTCGGTGGAAATATCGATTTCTCCTGGTGGCCGGAATGGTGGCACCGCTTTGAAAATCACCTCGGCGACGAAAGCCGATGCCGGAGCCGGAGCCGGAGCCGTCATCCCCGTGAAGCCCAATACCCGCTATAGCCTCGGCGGTTGGGTTCGCACGGAAAATCTGGTGAACCAAGGCGGCCAGGGCGCGATGTTCAACACCCACGGCGGTCCTGCTTCCAAAGGCGTCAGCGGCACCAACGACTGGAAGGAACTCAACGTCGAGTTCAACAGCGGCAACGCTTCCGAAGTGCTCGTCCACTGCCTCTTTGGCGGATACGGCGGTGCTACGGGAACCGCCTATTATGACGACGTCTATTTGAATGAAATTGGCGCCGGTGGCAGCACCCGTTCGTCCATCGATGCAGTGGTGAAAAATTTCGCCGCATCGGGCGAACCCGCGGCCAAGCAGGCATTGGCCACGGCCCTTGCGGCCCGCAGCGATGCCTTTTCCAAATCGACCATCGCGGCGTTGGGTGCCGCTCCGGTTGAGGTCAAGGCCGTGGTGAAAAAGAATCCTGTCGATCCACTCGTTCATGAGCGCGGCCTCGCGGTTTACAGCCGCACCTGCATCGCTTGCCACGGACCCGAAGGCAAAGGTGTTCCCGGTGCTTTTCCGCCGCTCGATGGTTCTACCTGGCCGGTTGGCGACCCCACGATTCCCGCCAAGATTTTGCTGTTAGGCTTGCAGGGGCCGATCGAAGTCTCCGGCCAGAAGTTCGAAAACATCATGCCGCCGCTTACGGATCTCAAGAATGAGGAAATCGCCGATGTCCTGACCTACGTGCGCCAATCGTGGAGCAACGACGCCCCCTCGGTGAAGGCCGACCTCATCAAGGACACGCGCGCGAAGGTGATGAGCCGCGGCAAGCCCTGGACCGCCGCGGAATTGAAGTAAGATCGCAAGCGCATCCATTCATTCCCGAAAGGCGGGGCTTTTTTATTTCCCGACATCCCGCTGGCATTCTTTTTCTTGCTTTGGAAATTCCGTCGCAGAGGCTCACGTAAACCAAACCCACCATGCGCCTCTCTGCTCTCCTTGCCCTCTCCCTCGCCTTGAAACTTTCAGCAGCCCCCATCCCCGACGCGGCCCGTGACAACGGCATTGCCATCGGTTGCCAGGCATATTCGTTCAAAGAGTTTAGCGCCTTTGAAGCGATCGCGAAAACCAAGGAAGCCGGTGGCAGGACCATCGAGTTTTACCCGGGCCAAAAGCTGAAGCCGGATTCTCCGGGGGGCCAGGTTGTGTCGCACGACGCCAAGCCCGAGGAAATCAATGCTCTCAAGGACGAGTGCGCGCGGCAGGGAATTTTCCCGGTGAACTACGGCGTCGTCGCTGCCAAGGACGCTGCGGAAATCAAGCGCATCATGGAGTTCGCGAAAACGATGGGCCTTTACAGCGTTTGCACCGAATCCACCGAACTAGTCGCCGAGTGGGAAAAAGCGGTGAAGGAATATGATATCAAGGTCGCCTTCCACGAACATGGCGGATCGATGTCACGGCCCGACTATAAAGTGTGGCACCCGCTTTACATCCGTGGCGTCGTCGAGAGCCGCGATCCACGCATTGGTGCCTGCGCCGACCTCGGCCACTGGTGCACCTCCGGCCTCAAGCCGATCGATTGCCTCCGCATCCTCAAGGGTCACATCATCAGTGTTCACCTCAAGGACAAGTCCGAGTTCGGCGACAAGGCGGTGGTCGTTCCCGCCGGCAAGGGTGTCGTCGATGTCGCCGCCTGCATCGCCGAGCTGAAGAGCCAGAATTTCCAAGGCCACTTCTCCGTCGAGCACGAGAACGACTGGAAAGACAGCGTGCCGAAGATCAAGGAAAGCATCGACTTCGCCAAAGCCGAGTGGGCGAAGTGAACAGTCAATGGCCGCTGCTCACGGAGTGCCGGTTACAAATAGCCACGGAGCAGAAAAACGAGACCCATCGCTGTCCCCGCTAGGACGACCAGCGCCACTTTCCAGGGAATCCGGTCGTATTTTTTCCGGTTTCCTTTGGCCCAATCGTCTTCGTAGCGGTCCTTGGTCGGATTCATGACGGCGGCACAGGTATCAAATTCGGCCTCTTTGGCAAGTACCTTTGGTGGTGAATGACTTGCTACCGAAATCCAAATAATCCAAGTCTCGCAGCGGCACTCGTATGAAACGCCGCCCGCGCTGCCGGATTCCTTCCGCAATGCCCGAAGGGGAGCATTGATGTGCCTGCGATTTGGGTTATAGTGGGCGCATTAATTCCTCATGCTGAATCCAGCAACTACCCTTGATGTGCTGCGGCGGATCGGCGGGGGAGAGTACGTCGAGATACGTGCCGCGCCGGTTGCAGAGTTTCAAATCCTCCGGGAGTTGAAAGCCTCGGATTACATCGTAGGGCAAATCGGCCCTGACAGTCCCGGCGCGCCCCCAACAACGGTTGAGTGCGTCCACTTCACGACAGGAGGACGCCTGCTTTGGGAAAAACTCAGCAAGGAAACACGACAGGCCCAACGCGAAGCCATTTTATTGAGAGGGCTCTGCCTGGTCGCAGGCTTCATTGCCGGCACATTGGGACCGGTGCTTTCCGAATTCTGGGAGTGGCTGCTGCTGCCGCCGTAGCTCTATAAATGCCCCCGTCGTGAATCGAACACGAATTTACAGTTTAGGAAACCAAATGTGCCCCTTATAGAATAAGGATTTAAGCGCTACTTTCCGGTTACTTTCCGGTTAGCGCCTTGACGATCCGCCGCGTCGGGGCGATTTGTCGGGCATGAAACTCCTCAACTCACGAGAGTGGAAAGACCCCAAGACCGGCAAGGTTTATTGGCGGGTCCGACACAACGACGAGACCGGCAAGGAGTGCGTCAAAGTGTTCGGTACCCCGGAGGAGGCTGACAAGCACATTGGAACAGTACGCCAGGCCCGGGAGAAACACGGCCGGGCCGCCGCGGCGAACTCCGTAGAGGTGTCCGCGTTGAGCATCTGGCGGGCCTTCGCGCAGGAAGAACTAACTGCCGGCCGGGATGCTCCATCACTCAGAGATGCGATGCGCGCCACCATCGAGCGCCTGAAGGATGGCATGACCTCGCCGCCGCAGTTGGGCAAGCTTCGGGATCAGTTCCTCCTCGCCAAGCAAGCGGAGAAGGTTTCCAAACGCCACGAGCACGCGATGAAGTCGGCGCTAAAGCGGTTCGTCTCTTACTTTGATGCGTTGGAACCCGCCGGGTCTCTCACCACGGCGGATGTCGACAAAGCCTTGGCTTCGATGACTGCCGGGGGCTTGGCACCACAGTCGGTGAAGAACATCAGGGCGATCGCCCACAACCTCTTCCAATGGGCCTTGGACCGCGGGCTCGTAGCAGCGAATCCGGTCACCCGGACCAAGGCCCCAAAGGTCACCCAAGGCGAGGTGGGCACGATCACGCCCTCCCAGCTTCAAGGATTCCTCCGGACAGCTCTCCGGGTGTTACCCCAATCCGTGCCTGCGTTTGCCGTTTGGGCTTTCTGCGGATTGCGCCGGGCAGAGATCGCCAGACTGTCCTACGAA
>JANMJQ010000310.1:0-2074 GCA_031371445.1 Akkermansiaceae bacterium | reverse complement strand
CCGCCGACGGCACGCATGCCACAATAGAATGAGGAAAAATAGGCGAACAACATCACGAACGAAGCCGCCAACCCCGCGGCGGCGTACTTCCATTTCCTACGATAAACGTCGTACATCATCGGGATCTGCGTGAGGATCGGCCATTTCGCGAAGCGCTCGCCGTTGCCATGGATGATGCGGTGGCCGAAGGGCGAGGCGCAGACGAAGATCAATGCCACCAGCGCCAATCCGCCGCCGAGATAGAACCAGGCGAAATGGATCACGCCACGGCCGAGCACGCTGGGATCGGCGAGGGCGTCGAAACGCGCGGCCGAGATGAGGAAAAACAATAGCGCCAGCGAAACCATGCCAGCCAGGTGGTCGGCGGTGACCGCGAGCGCGATGACCAGTTTCCGGTCGGGCAAATCCCTCATCAGCAGCATGATCCGCATCGCATCACCACCGAGGCCGCTGACCGAGGCGAGACTGAAAAGGCTATCGATCAAGGTCAGTTCGACCGCACGGAACAAGCTGACGCGCAGATCCTGCGCGTGCAGGAAAAACCACCAGCGCAACGCGACGGCCACGATCGATGTGCCTGCGAACGCAATGCCCGCGGCCAGCCAGCGGAAGTCGATGGCGCCCGGCCGTGTGAATACGGAGCGATCGAATTTCACCTGCGAGAACGCCCACCACAGGCACAGCCCTGTTAGAACCAGCTTGAGCAGAAAAATCGCGATCGCCTTCATGCCCGCAGCTTTTGCGATCCCCTTAGCGCGATTGTTCGATCGCATGGGCGATCGTCTCGACGCTCCTGAGAATCCCCTTCGCCGAGTCCGCAGTGCCCACTTTCAGGCCGAAATGCTTTTCCAGCGCCACCACAAGCTGAAGCGCGTCCACCGAGTCGAGCCCGAGGCCGCCGGCACCGAAAATCGGCTCGTTGTTGCCGATGGAATCCGGTGCCTGTTCGAGCATGAGCTCCTCAATCATCACTTCCTTGATTTTTGTCCGCAGTTCCTCGCCTTGCATGTGGTTATATGTTAGATTCTGTTAGAAAATACCGCCGTCGATTTTCAAAGAGGCGCCCGTGACATACGAGGCGCCTTCGCCGGCGAGAAAGAACACCGCCGCCGCGACTTCGGCGGGTTTGCCGAAGCGCCGCATCGGGATTTTGCCGCGGGCCGCTTTGCGCGCCTCCTCATCCATGCCGGCGAGCGCGTCGGTTTCGATATAGCCGGGCAGGACCGCATTCACGGTGATGCCGGAGCGTGCCACTTCCTTCGCAAGGGTCCGGGTCAAGGCAACGACACCCGCCTTGGCCGCGGCATAGTTGGTCTGCCCCAGCGGCGGCAGGATCGCGCTCAGCGACGCGATGTTGACGATCCGGCCATGGCGCTGGCGCATCATGATTTCCACCACCGCACGGCAGCCGTGAAAGACCGCATCGAGATTCGCCGCGATGACCGAGTGCCAGGTTTCCGCAGGCATCGCCGCGAGCAGACAATCGCGATGCATGCCCGCGTTATTCACCAGCACGTCGAGGCGCCCGTCGGTATCCACGATGTGAGCCACCGCGGATTTCCAGGCAGCGGGATCGGTGACATCAAGGTCCAGCAAGCGGCAGCGTCCGGGAAATTCGGACAGCAGAGCCTGCGCGTTCGACCGGTTTTCGCGGACACCCAGCCACAGCCGCGCATCAGGATCCTGTTCCAACACATAGTGGGCAATGCCGAGCCCGAGCCCGCCATTTCCGCCAGTGATTAAGAACGAACGCACGCCAGAGAATCACCACCGTGTCGACAGGGGTCAATTTCAATACCGTCCCGGAATTTGCATGACGGGGCGGGTCTCCGACACACGGGCCTATTTTTTGGCCACTCGTTTGGCGATTAGCCATGCGACTAGAGCTGCCACTAGGGCACCGCCGATCCAAAATGGCGTTTTCGTGTTGGGGGGTAAGCGTCCTAAATTCATCCCCGTAGTCGCCGGGCCGTGAGGCGGGTTAGGCGACGGCCTCGGCTGCGGCGCGCCGCTCGGCGGCGATCCGGGCGGGTGTTAGAGCGGCGGCTTCTTCGGGAGTCGCGTTGTGCGGCAG
>JANMJQ010000289.1:0-3331 GCA_031371445.1 Akkermansiaceae bacterium | reverse complement strand
GAACCTTCCTTGCGCTCCGTCATCTCCAGTCAAGATAGCCGGATTTCAGGGAACTCCAAGCGGTGACAATACGCCAAGATACCATTCCCAAAGATGCCATGCGCCGAACATCCAAGCCATTGCGCCCATCGCGAGGAAGGGTCCGAAGGGCAATTGTTTGCCGAAACCAATCCTGCCGATAAGTGCCGCGATGATGGCGAAAATCGACGCCGAGAACAGCGAGAAGAACACCCCGGTCCAGCCGAAGAAGGCACCGATCATCCCTAACAGATGCACGTCACCCATGCCCATTGCCTCGCGCGGTATCACCGCACTGGTCGCTTTGCCGTCGAGCGATTTCAACATCGCCAGCGGATGCACCGTGCCATCCGGCATTTGGATGTCGGTCTCGCGGATGATCAGCGCCCCTCCCTCGCCGCTTGCCTCGCCATTGATCCGTATCTCGGTGGTCGTTAACAACAGGCGGTCGGTCTTGCGGCAGAAAATATCCCACCACGGGATCGGGTCGCCATCGATGATTAACAACATCGGATCGTCATCGCCTTCCGGTTCCTTGAGCGACCACTCGACGGGTTTGTCGAAGGTCATCGATTTTTTTCCGAAGGCCTTCTTTCCAAGCTCAACCACCAGCCACAACCCGACGAAGCCCACAACCCAACCGATGCCGCTTTGGATCAAGCCCTGCCACCAGGTGCCGCCCATTCCCGCCATCACCGGCAGTTGCGGCCAAACCGCAGCCGCGGCCAGGCCTGCCACAGTACCGCCCCATGTCAGGGAGGTGGGGATGATCAAATGCTCTGCATCGATGAACGTGATGGATACCAACAAGGCGAGCAACACCCACAGGAAGGGAATCACCAGCGGCGCTTGCGGGGCAAAGATCCACCACGCGGCGGTGAACAGGAGAGCTGTTAGAAGTTCGACACCGAAGTAACGGAACGCGATGGGCGAGCCGCACTCCTTGCATTTTCCGCGCAGCCACAGCCAGCTGATCATCGGGAAATTCAGCCACATCGGGATGGGCTTCTTGCAGTTCGGGCAGAACGAGCGCTTCGGTTCGTTGACCGACATTCCCAGCGGCACCCGATAAATCACCACGTTGAGAAACGAGCCCACGCATGACCCGAAAAGAAACGCGGGGATCAACCAAATCCAATGTTCGAGCGGTGGATAAATGACGATTTGCAAAGCGCCGCCATTCAATCCGGCCACGCCTGTCTGCCAAGGAGAAAGGCGCGCCTGATTGGATTCGAACCATGGGTCTGGAATCGCAGGAAGCGAACGGCGGGTGTTCCCACCGTGCCCGGGGAAGAACACTGCGCAGCTCAGGCAGGAAAACTAAAGCCTGTCGCTGGCGCAAGGTGGTTTGCCCGATACCCGGTTCTCTGCTACGTCGAAGCGTGTGCACGGCCTACGAACTTGGAAAGCGCGGTGGATCGTATCCTGAATGGTTTCAGGCCCAAACCACAGCCGAGTTGCTTGGGTTGAGCGGGAAGAACATCGTTCGACCGACGAAGCCAGCTCCAGTGATCCTGCCAGACGGCACGCTCTCGCTCATGACATGGGGATTTCGTCTGCCGATTCCCGGTGGCAAATTCAGAACCGTCGTCAACTCGCGGGAAGATAAGCTACAAGGCGGGACATGGAAAAAGGCATTCGGAGAGCGTCGCTGCCTGATTGTTGCCGCCGCATTCTACGAGTGGGTGGATGGTCCGAAGGGTAAGATTCCGCTTCGCTTTGAAAGGCCTGGTGACGAATGGCTTTGGATCGCTGGCATTTGGCGCGAAGAGCCTGATCGCGGACGAGTGCATTCCATGATCACCACCGAACCCAACGACTTGATTGTGCCCGTCCATGATCGAATGCCCGCAGTCCTGGCAGACGCCCAACTCCGCCCTTTTCTCAATGGCGAGTTAAACGAATTCGGCCCGTCGCGTGTGCCCCTGGTTTATACTGAGGCCGCGAATTTCTTGAAGCAAAAGCCGCCCGATGATCCGCCTCCAGCGATACAGACTGAGTTGTTTTGAAAACCGAAGCGTCTTGACCGCGCAGCGTTGTTTCTGCTAGATGGCGGGACCATGCCAGCCATCCCAAAGAAAGTAGCCGAGCGACTTGTTGCTGGCGTGAAACGATACCAGCCCGTTCTTGCTGCCGCTAAAGCATGGGACTCCTGTTTGCGACAAAGCGATCGACTCGTGTTCTCAGCTCCTCAATTTCAGGAGGCATCTTGTTAGCAGAAAACATCGACTCTAAGCCTTTAAGTATGTCCTGAACTTCCTTGCGTTGGTCCTGGCGAAACTCATCTCGCTTCGCTGGATCGTTACATTCTAACACGATCAATTTGTGACACGCCTCAACCACCTCGATGATCTTCTCTTCGACGTGCTCGTTCCAAGAGTCAGGATGGGTATGGTTCATTTTTTAAGGTGAGTTAGGCGTGAGTTCCCAAACTTCCTATTAGACTTTTCCCGCCGCAACACGTTGATTATGAGAGGCGCGCCTGATTGGATTCGAACCAATGACCGCCCGCTTAGAAGGCGGGTGCTCTATCCAACTGAGCTACAGGCGCTGTGGGGCGGAGTTCTAGCATCCCCCGGACCGGAAGTCAAAAGAACGAGTCAGCGGCCACAAGGGGCCCTACACTAGGAAGAAACGACCCAAAACGACTCCCGTTTCGCAAGAAATTCAACCGCAGATGAACAGGATTGACACAGATAAATATGAAAATGAGATAAGATGGGCAGGGCAAATGGTAGCGGATTGAGCAATCATCGTCTTCATCTGCGTCCATCTTGTTCATCTGTGGTTGGCTTTCCCCTTGGTGTCCGGACCCTGCCCCGCCCCCCATCTTCACCGTTGACCAATGGCCAATGACTGATGACCCTTTTCCCATGCGCACCGCGGTTTATGCCGGTTCCTTCGACCCGCCCACCAATGGGCACCTGTGGATGATCCAGCGGGGCCTGGAAATGTTCGACCGGCTGATCGTGGCGATCGGCTCCAACCCTTCCAAGAGCTATTCCTTCACCGTGGAGGAACGGCTCGACATGCTGCGCGCTTCGACGACGCAGGCTGCCGGCCTGGTGATCGCCCATTTCGACAACCGCTATCTGGTGGATTATGCGAAAAAAATGGATGCCAAATACATCCTGCGCGGCATCCGTTCATCCGGTGATTATGAATACGAGCGGGTCATGCGCCACATCAACGCCGACATGGCTCCCGACATCACCACCGTTTTCCTGATGCCGCCGCGCGACATTGCGGAGTTGTCATCGAACATGATCAAGGGCCTCACCGGACCGACCGGCTGGGAGGAAACTGTTAGACG
>JANMJQ010000286.1:0-6567 GCA_031371445.1 Akkermansiaceae bacterium | reverse complement strand
GAACCTGGGTTATTAGTCGCCCCCCCCGATCCGCTCTTGACGGAAATTAGAGGCGCGGAGATTTCACGGTTTGTCAAATTGGTACCGAGACTGCCGGTGCTGACGAGAAGGCTGCTTCCGAGCGCGGAAGGAGTCGGCAGCGTTTGTGGATCCGGCGTTGCGGCTGAATCCGGATTGGACATGAGATACCCGAGAAAGTTGGCTCCCGTTTTCGCATCCACATAATTCTGATTTGAAACGCCGGATGACGCGGGTTTCCAGGATTTCCACACCCCGGTCAAACCCTCCGGATGGGTGGCCTTCGGCAAGTTCGCAGGGGCGGTCACACGGCGGTCCGGTCCTGCGGTCTTCTGCAAATCGCCAAGCGCCAACATCAGGCCCAGCCGCGCGTTAGCCCGGGCCGTGGCCATCGCTGCGCCTTGGCTGGAAGATCGTAACGAAATGCTGGACAAGGAAAGCAAGCCAACCGCAACGACCGTCAACAGGATCATCAGCGAAAGGGTGACCACCAGGGCAAAGCCTCTGGATTGAGAGGAATAGGCTTGAGCTTTCATAGGAGCGTAGAATTAGCGAACTGCCGAACCAATAGGTGTATGTGCAACGTAAAGACGTCAATTTTTTCCTCATGAATTCAATCTCGATTTCCGAAGCAACTAAACCGCTCGACGGACCAGTTGCTTCCGATAAGGAAATGCTCTATCGACTTGTAGCAGCGGAATCGAATCGGAGGGATGATTTCTCCGTCAACCTCGCCGCCGGCACGTCGAATGAATTCTCATAGCGACCGATGCCTGAACCTTATTTGTAAGCCGAAACGGGCTTCGGCTTGACGCCGAGTTCCTCGTAATTGAAGCCGCTTTCCAGCGGCTTGTAAGTGCCGACGATATCGACGCTGCGGGTGGCGGTGATCGAGGATTCCATACCCATGCCCCAGTAAGCGGCATTGATGATGAGGCGGCGCAGGCCGGCGGATTGCAGGTCGGTGCCGCTGCCCATGGTGGATTGAAACACGCGGGCGGATTTACCTTCGCTCGTCTGCCAGTTCTTGAACCACGCGACGGGTAAGGGCTCGAGTTCGGGATTCGGCGCGTCGTCGTGATTGCGTCCCATCAACGGCTGGCCCCAGACTAGGGCGGTGCAACCGGCAGGCAGACTTGTGCCTTCCTTGTAAGTCCGGTAAACATCGGAGTTTCCCCAAATGTCACTCACGCCGATGAGAATCGGGTGATCTTTTTGCTCGGGGACGATGGTGCCGCGCGTCGAGTCGGCATGCCAGCGGCCATGGTGGCCCATGAACTCGCCGCCAAGGACTTCGCTACCCCAGTTCACTTGCTTGCCGTTGATCTTGTAAGGCAGCGCGGCGTGAAAGCCATGGTTGGCCGTGCGTAGCGCGATAAAGGGTTTTCCAGAGTCGATGTATTTCACGATCATTTCCCTTTCATTCATCGGAAGCGTGAGCAGGCGCGTGAAGAAAATCACTAGGTCGGCAGAAGCAAGTTGTTCGAGACCGGGGATATGATGTTCCTTGAGTTCTTCTCCCTTCTCAGGATAAACCGGCATGGTGGGATCGACCTCGCCCTTCTCATTGACTCCAAACAGCACGGTGCAGTCGAAGCCATGATGCGTGCTGAGAATCTTAGCCATCATCGGCATCGACTGTTCACTGCGGTATTCCTGATCGGCGGCGATCAGGACGATGCGCTTGCCTTTGCCCGGCCCCTCACCACCGGGATAGGTCAGCCATTGCGGGCTGTCTTCGGCATGGGCAGAGCTACAGGATAATGCGAGTACCATAAAGCAAAGGAGGCGGCGGAGTGGTGGAATCATGGTTTTGTTTCAGTTAGCTTTTTGGAATTTCATTCACCGTGTAATAGGCTTTGTTATGTAAAAGTGGACGACCGTCTTGTGATAGAATCTTCGAAAGGTCGAAATCGTGGATGTGGTCCTCGGTGATCTTGTCCAGCCGCAGCATCACTGAAAGCCCGTCAGCAGATGGGATCGCCTCAGTCACACGGGCGGTGGTCTGGTCCACTTCAGGACTACCGTAGCCACCGTGATAGATGTGGGTGTAAGTCGTGATCGTATAGGAATCGGTGCTGGCGGCGACCTTGCGATCCACCGGCTTGGTGAAGGTGATGAGGAAGCCATCCTTCTTGATATTGATTTCCTTGGTCTCGAAAGGTACGATGCCATTCCAGTCGATGCGTTGGAGGGCGAATGGCGAACTCCCGCGCACCGGCCACTGGGTGTTGGTGGTGAATCCACTGGCGACCAGTTGCCCCTTGGGCGAAAACTCTACGTTCATAGTCCCTGATGCCAAGCCCTCGCGGAAGGGATAACACGCGCCTTGCCACACGCCGTTGATCTGCTCGGTGGTAGCGCGTAGAATGATACTAAGTGTGTAGTCGCCGAGGAAAAACTGGTTGTCGAACGGACCGAATTTTCCGCCGGTTTGATTCAGTCGGAAACCCGAAATCGAACGGCCCATTTTGATATAGGGAAAACGCACCGCCGGTGGCACCAATTCTTTAATGCGCTTTTTTTCCACACCCATGCGGGAGTCGTCGTTCGGCTCGAGCGCCGGAGCTTTCATGCCGGGGACGAAGGGATACCAGTTATAACTCGCGGGATGGCCGAGGAAGCCGCCTTGTTTGAGATGCTTCAGCGAACAGCAGCCGTTCCATGGACCTTGGCTCTCGATGGCGAACATGACTCCTTCCGCATTCGCACCCACGCCGCCGGGACTACGCAGTCCACTGCACACCGGAATCATTTTCCCGTCAGGAGTTACTTTCACCGCCCAGCCGCGGAACAAGTTGTTAGAGTAATACGAGCTGCTCAAGCCCAGCGCCACCCAGATGTTGCCCTCTGGATCGGGCTTGGATCCGAATGCGAATTCGTGCCCTTCGGCATAGCCCCAGTTGTTAGTCAGAGTATCATAGTTATCGGCTACGTCATCGCCGTCGGTATCCGAGATGCGGGTGACTTCGCCCCAGGAGGTGGCAGTCATCGCACCGTTTTTCCATGACAGCGAAAAAATTTCGTCCTGTCCGCCGGCGAACAGATGATACTCCGGTTTCGGTGGGGAATCGAACGCGCCCTTGATGAAATAGATATCTCCCCGGCGGGTGCCCACCGCCAAGCGACCGTCCGGCAGGATTTCAAGACCACCCGGACGCATCGGAACTCCGACCGGGATCGGAATATCGACGATGGGATAGTATTTCGCCTCCTCTGCCCCAGTTCCCCACATTGCCCCGAGGTCTTCCTCAGCGTGCAGGAGCGGAGTGATGGCATAGGCCAACAGGACCATTTTATATCGGGTGATTACCATTGGTATTCCAGAGTGAGAGTGGAGCGCCCTTTGGGCAGAGTCAGAGGAATTAGAACTTCGCCAGGGCTACCATCGCGCACGATTCCTTGGTGATCGCTGGTGATGCGGAGTTCCAGCGAGCCGAGGCTGAAATCGCGGTCGGATTTTTTGATAGGACTTTTTCCGGCGACTGCACGGAAATAGAACGGTTTCTGCTGGGCGGGTGTGTTGAAAGTGAGCGCCCGCTTAAAGAAGGCTTTGCCGTCCTTGTCGTGCGTATCTTCAAAGTAGTCCAGCACCGCAACGTCACCATACATGTAGCGGAAGGTCGGCCGCCGCATGGCGTCCAGATGATAGCCTCGGAACTGATAGCCATGGTCCTGGGGAAACGCATAGTTGGTTTTCCCTTTGTATGGCCAGTTCTCCTCCAGTGATTCCAAGCGGTGGAATGGAATTCCCGGCGGAAAGGTGATTGAGTCTGTTCCACGCGGGCGGAAATTGCCCATATCCACGCTCGCAAATTCGCCTTTCCAAAGTTGGCGCAGCGCCATTTCCTCGGAATCAAAAGCGAGGTTGATGCGTTCCGGATAGCCTACGCCGATTCCACGGTAGCCCGCAGGTCCATGCCCCCGGCAGAGTTCCGCGACGTCACTGACATGCAGTTCGTTCGACTCACGGGACAAGCCGATCGGTTTCTTCGCCCGGCTGCCGTCTGCCAGGTAGCTCCAAATCGCTTCAATTTGTTGCGCCGTGTCGCCACCGAGAATGTTAGGTCGCGTCGATTGTCCGCCGGGCCAGTAGCTCGGCATGATCACCGTGGGGTGAAAGCGCGAGGGCTGCCGCATGTAAAGATTGAACCAATTCTTCTTGAGCCGCTCGGTCACGTGGGAAATGTCCAGCGCTGCCACCTCACCGGATTTCTGGCCGTTGAATTCATGACAGGCGATGCAGCTCAGTCCTTGGGTGCCGACCATTTCATAACCGGCATCTTTGGATTCCTTCATGTTGGAAACCTGCGGGACGACCACGGTTTCCAGTTCATCCACCTTCTCGAACAGCTTCACAAGATGGCCGACGTTTGCCTCGCCGAACTGCGGCATGCTGGCGTCCAGATATTCGCGCTGGCGTTTGCCATGCAGCATGACATCGGCGATCCATGCGGATTGCAGTTTTGCCCCGACTTGAGTGAGAGGAGGTGGTAGGCGGCCCTGATCCCCCAGCGCGGGCTGGGTTCCGGTGAATAACGCATTACGCTCGGGAGCGATGCCACCCAGGCCCGTGCGTTCGTGGCAGGCGATGCAATTGAAGGCGACCAAGGTCTTGTTGATCTGTTGTTTGTCGCTGATTTCCGGGTGCTCCACCTTGGGCAATGCACTGGCGATCCATCCCCGCTGCTCGTCGGTGAGATCAAAGCGCGGCCAAGGGCCGGGGGCCTTGCTCATGCAGCCCCGGCTGGCGTCCAGCTTGGCCAGGACGATGCTGGATTTAGCGGGAATCTTGAGGTCATCATGGCAACTCGCACAGCCGAGTGAGGCGAATTGTTCCCGCCCGCGTGCCGCTAGTCCGGCATCCACCTTAAATGGCTCGAAGGCCGGAATTTGCTCGTTGGAAATCGACAGCATGGATGAAGGAATCGGCCCCCGTGGAAACTCCGGCCCTGCCATCTCGAAGGAAAACTTCGGTTCTTCGCCGGTGTGGAAATAAATGAGTTCAATCTTTCGCCAGCCGTCGGCGAGTTCTGCGCTGCCTTCCAGTTGCTTCACTCCCCGGCGGTTGCTAGGTTGTTCTTGGACGATCTGTTTACCATCGATGACCAGCGAGCCGCCATTCATTTCAAGGAAGAATGTATAACTCCCTTTGTTGGCAAGGTTCACCCAGCCTTCGTATTTCAAGGCGATCTGATGGTGGACGCCGGGGATGCTCGCCAGGGCGAAATCCTTCACCAGTCCGGCAGTTTCCGCCTTCACGTTTTCGCTGGCCAGCCCTTCATAGACGTCGCCGCCATAGAAAGTATAGTCCAGGTGGCCCGGCACGCGGGTATCCTGGAGCAGGAAATGGGAGATCTGTTGGATTTCCCTAACCGGCAACTGCATGTTCGGCATCCGTCCAGAGGGGCGGCTCGCGTGTGGATTCTGCAAAAACTCCACCAAACTTTTGTGACTGTATTTTTTATCCAAGGCTCCCAGCGGCACGGAATCCTTGGAGGACAACTCCGCGCCACGGTCGTCGCGTGGCGAATGGCAGGCGGCGCATCCCCTGGAATGAAACAAGATCTTGCCCTGTTGCGCCGCCACCATATCTGGTGCTTCAGGCGCAAAATTATTTTCCTTCTGCGACAACAGAAAGTGAGTGAGCGCGGTCGCCGTTCGAGCTCTTTCCTCGTCGCTTTGTTGGGTCATCACACTCGGCATGGTGGAACCAGGTTTGATGCCATGTGGATCACGAATGTATGCCTCAAGATAGGCGGGGTTGACCCGCGAACCGATTTCGGCAAGACGCGGTGCTTTTTTAGAGCGAACTGCCAGCGACGCTTCTCCGCTATGACAAGCGGCACAATTCAGCTCCTCAATCAGAACGTGTCCCTTGAGCTCCGGCTCCAATTGACTGTTGATCAGTCCGGAAATAACAGGCTCTGCGGATGCTTGAACTGAAAAAAATAGCAGCAGCGCTCCTAGGCGGATCAGTGAGATGGATGGCAGCATTGGAAGAAGGTTCAATATTGGTCGGGATTGCTTAACACTTTCTTTCAATGAGGCACCGCCCGGACGGTGTAATAGGCTTCCAGCTTCTCCCGGCTGACTGCCGGAGCGAAAAGTTGCTTAGCTCTCAAAACTTGAATCCAATAGATGCGATTCACGGCGGTGGGAGCGGGAAAATTCTCCAAGTCGAATTTCAGCGATTTCCGGTCGGCGCTGATCGCTGCGTTGCTGACTGCGTCCGTATGCTTTTCATTCTCCTCCGAACCGTATTGGGATGAGTCGGTATAGGTCCATGATTCCACTTTCGTTTGCGCCAACACATCCGCCGGGCTCAGTTCCCCAGCTAGGGGAGTGGTGAAGAATACTTCGAACCCGGACGAAGTCACTGACACCCGCCGAATATCAGCCGCGGTGGTTTTTCCATCCCAGTAGATCCGTTGCAAACTCGCTTCGTTACCACCGGTTGACTGCCATCCCCTGCCCGTCTGGCCGAGGAGCAGAGAACCATCTGGCAGAAAACACGGCCGCATGATGCCGGAGGCCAGCTTGCTCGCG
>JANMJQ010000231.1:0-32621 GCA_031371445.1 Akkermansiaceae bacterium | reverse complement strand
ACTGTAGTGTAACCCAGCTTCCTTACCAGACAACCAGAAAGTAAGGCGAAAACGAAGGGCCGCAATGCCGTTTGCGACAGGGAGGCAGGGCATCTACATTTGGATTTTTTCAACCACAGATGAACGGGATGGACGCAGATAAGAGGGATGAAGAGGTGAATTTGGCGTTGAACCTCGTATTGAAATCAGAAAACCAGCTGCCTTTCGTCTTACATCTGTGTAAATCCTGTTCATCTGTGGTTCAATTCTGAAATGGAGATGCCCTGCACAGGGAGGAAGGGGAATCCACTCTTAGAAAGCCTAGCGGAATCAATTCCGCGCTCCAATTGAAGAACCTCACGCCGACCTTCGCGTCTCATTCCGGTCAACGTGCAGGAAGTGATTCCAGCTCTCATCCGCGAGGCCGTTTTCATGCATGCCGAAGAGTGGCCGCCACCGCGGTGCGAAGGGCTTGATCTGCGGATGCATGTTCGCCTCGTGGGGAAATTTGTTGCCCTTTCGCGTGTTGCAGCGGAAGCAGGAGGTCACGATGTTGTCCCAGGTGGTCCGGCCGCCCTTGTCGCGGGGGGTGACGTGATCGAGGTTCAACTGCGTTTCAGGAAGAACCTTGGTGCAGTATTGGCAGGTGAACTTGTCGCGGAGAAAAACGTTGCGGCGGGTGAACTTGACTTCGAGCCGCGGCAGACGGTCATACACGGCAAGCACCACGATCTTGGGAACCCGGATCGCGATCTTTGCGCCGTGAATCATCTCGTTGTTGGCGTGGCGGATCGAGTAGCGGATCCATGACGAGAGGTCGTGGGAATTGAAGCGTTCGTCGCCCTCGACCTGCACGACCTGGGCGTGCCCGAGGCACAGCAAATGCAGCGAGCGTCGGACGGAACAGGTCTGGATCGGCTGCCAATACCGATTCAACACAAGCACGGGATGTTCTAGGATGGCATTCACAGATCCTCGATTCAAACGTGCGGAAGCTAGCAAGATAGCGGGTTTCGGCAATCCAAAAGCTCCCGGCAGCCCCAATGTGACACATTTGTCACAAGTGTCAGCTTCGTCACACGCCTCCGCTTCCCTATTTCACGTCCGCGTCCAGCGTAACCGTGACGGTAACGCAGGCCCCACAAATCCCTGTATGAAATTCATCACATACCCCGTTCGTCTTCTCCTCGCCGCCGGCATGCTGGCTCCGTTCGCCGCGACCGCGGGAACCGAGACTCCAGCTCCCACCGAAAGCACCAGCTCGAGCAGCACCGCCACCGGCCTGCTGGTCGGCAAGTTCCCCGGCGAGACCAATTACGATAAAATCTGGTCGGCCTTCACCCTCTACAAGGACGAGAACAACCCGATCCTGCAGGAGTTCTCCCTCCAAGGCCGCTTCCAGGCCCAGTATGCCGGGGGCGACTCCAGCACCGATGACTACCATGATGCCGGCAAGGGTGAATATATCGGCGGCAGCGACATCGAGATCCGGCGCGCCCATATTGGATTTAAATCCAAGTGGTTTCAAAATTGGAAATTCGACGGTCAGATCGTCGTTGATTCCGACTTTCAGGATGAACTTGGCGACGATACATTTTACAGGGATCTCTACGACCTCTTCATCACCTACGCCCCCTCAGACGCGTTCAACTTGGCCTTCGGGAAAAGAGAAGTCACCTTCGGCCGCGAATATGACATCTCATCCAAAGAGATCCTCACCTTCGAGCGCAGCGGCCTTTCCAACCTGCTGTTCCCCGGAAATCTAACAGGCGTCTGGACCAGCGGCAAAGGCATCGGCGGCCATTGGCTGTATGAGCTGGGTGCTTACGGCAACGATCGTCGCCGCGAGTTTTCCCACTTCGACGAGGGCGCGATCATCCTTGCGAAAATTGGCTACGACTACTCGCATCAGGCTGGTTTGGACTCGGCCATCGTCTCACTGCACTACATGCATAACAGCGATCCGGGCATCCAATTCATGACTGAGGGCTATACGGGCAGCGCATCGCCGGTCTTCACGGATTCCATTTCCCTCAGCAACGATATCGTCCAGGGACGCTTCGGTCTTACCACCGATATCCTCTTTGGCTTGGGATTCGAGGGTCAGGCATATCAGAAGACCAAGACGGTTTCGATCAATCAGCCCGATGTCTTCGGCATCAGCATCATCCCATCCTACTTCATCGCTGATGGCTTGCAGCTTGTCGGACGTTTCCAATTCGCCGGCAGCAATGGTCCAAACGGCCTGAAACCACCTGGCCGTTATGAAGAAGCCTCATTGCTTCCGAGCAAGGGCGACGTTAAGGGCAATTCCTACATTTCGACCTATCTCGGCCTCAATTACTACATCTATGGCCACAAGCTGAAGCTCATGACTGGCGCCGAATACACCCAGATGGGTGGGGGCGACTATAGCGGAACCACATTCTACAGCGGACTCCGCGCTTATTTCTGATTTCCTTGGATCGAATCATCAAACCACATCTATCATCATGAAAACCATCAGCATCCTGTCATCCGTTGCCGCCATGATCTCCATGGCCGGAGCGCAAACCCTCAGCATCAAAGGGAGCGATACCCTTGGCGCGAAACTGGTTCCCCAACTCGCCGAAGGCTTCGCCGCCGCAGGTCATAAGGGAGTGAAGTTCGAAATCGCCGCCGAAGGATCGAGCACGGCATTTCCCGCGCTTGCCAATGGCACCGCCCAGATCGGCATGTCATCACGGCAAGTGAAGGACGACGAGCGCACGTTCTGCCGCACCAAGGGCGTCTTTCTCAAGGAACACCCGATTTGCCACGACATGATCTGCGTGATCGTGAACAAGAACTCGCCGCTGGCGAAGTTGACCAAGGACCAGGTCGCCAAAATCTTCACGGGCCAAATCAAGGATTGGTCGGAGATCGGTGGGGCCGGTGGTGCGATTTCGATTTACACCCGCAACACGTCTTCCGGGACTTACAAGGATTGGCAAAAGCTTGCCATGGGCGGCCGCGACTATCCGTCGAGTTCGCAGAAGATGGCCGGCACTGAGCAGATCGCCCAGGAAGTTGCGAAGAACAAGAATGGCATCGGTTACGTGGGTCTTGCCTATTCCAAAACGGCCGGCACCAAGGCCATTCCAATCGACGACGTTGAGCCGGTTGCCGCAAATGCGAAAAAATACGCCTATGCCCGGCTTTGCTACTTTTATGCGGCGGACAAACCGACGCCGGAAGCCGAAGCTTTCATGAGCTATGTGGAGTCGGCGGCCGGACAGGACATCGTCCGCAAGGTCGGTTTCATTCCTGTCAAGGACCTGTGATAATCTGCTAGTTGGTTGAAATGGGCGCCGTTGGATGGCCAGCGGCGCTCATTTGCTTGTTCATCACCCGCCAGACCGCTACCAACGCGGCGTCTTCATGGAGCAGCAGGAAAATCCCCCCGATTTCGCGCCGGACCGCTTTCAAAAGCGCGGGTTCTCGCTGGAGCGCTTGATCCGCTTCTTCTTCGCGTCGAACGCCGGGCTTGCGATCGTCATCCTCGCGCTGATCATCATTTTCCTGCTCAAGGAAGGCGCGGGATTCTTTCCGGGCTACCGCCGCGAGCTGGAGGTTTACCGCAAGGCAGGTCTTGAGTTCGTCGATATTTCGCGGATAAATCTAACAGCCCATGAACAACTGGGCAGCGTCCTCAACCGCGCCTACTACGCGGAAATCAACGGCCATTGCGTCCGCGAATCCAAGCGATCGGAACAGGCTTCCGCGCTTTTCAACGCATACACCGAACAAACCGGCGCCGCGGCGGAGCAGGTGGTCAACAACTCGCCGCCCAATGGCAGTGCGGATCCCGCGTTGCTGGAGTCCCTGCGCGCTGCCTTTGAAACCCGCAAGGCAGCGGCCCTCGCATCGCTGCCACCGACGCCCGATCTAACAGGAGAAGAACGCGCCGCATTGATTGACTCGCTTCGCAACCGGGGGGCCGATGCCACGGATGATCCGCCGCTGGTCGCCGCATTGGCCTCGGAAATCGCGGCCGCGCGCGAGCGGGCGGCCTTGCCCTTGCAGGAGATGCGCGGATCGATCGATGCGTTCGGAGACGCCGCTTCGGATTTGAATTCGCTGGTCTCCGACATGACCGAAGCCGTGACCGCGACCAAGGAGTCGATGCAGGCAGCGGACGCCCTGGAAAAAAACCGCCAGACCTTGCTTGCCGCCGCAGCCAGCGAGAAGGATCCCGCTGAGCGCACCAAGTTGGCCGATGAGGCCGCGGCATCGGTTGGCGAAAAGCCGGATTTGCAGGCTGCGGTTAATCTTCTGTTAGAGCACCGCCCGGCCTGCATCGCCGCCCATGCCAAGGTGCGCGACTTTGCCGCGGGCTTCCCGGAGCGTCTTCCGCAAACCCTGAGTCAAGCCGATGCGAAACGTTTGCTGGCGGTCGCCCGCAAGACCTGGCCGGTTTTCCTGGCGGGGCTGGATCGCGCGCCGTCGCAAATGAATGACTGGAAATTCGACAAGCCCGTGCCACTCAGCGACGCGATCGTTTCATTTCTAACAGGCAAGGATTGGATCACCGGCGGTGGATGGCAGGATTTCTACGGCATCCTTCCGCTGGCAGCCGGCTCGCTGATGATTTCGATCGTGGCGCTCACTCTTGCGATCCCCGCAGGCATCGGCGCGGCGATTTATGTCAACCAATTCGCCACGCGTTTCGAACAATCGCTGGTGAAGCCGGTGATTGAATTCATCCAGGCAATTCCTTCGGTGGTGCTGGGCTTCATTGGCATCCTCGTCTTCGGCACCGTTCTCCGCAATCTTTCGACGACGGAATGGCTGCATTGGGTTCCGGGATTTCCCATCGACGAACGGCTTAATATTTTCACCGCTGGTTGTTTGTTGGCGTTGATGAGCGTGCCCACCATTTTCTCGCTCGCGGAAGACGCGATCAACAACGTCCCCTCGGCCTACGCGGAAGCCTCCGAGGCCTTGGGCGCGTCGCGGGTCCAAACGACCTTCCGCGTGGTCGTTCCGGCGGCCTTTTCCGGGATCCTTGCCGCAGTGCTGTTAGGGTTCGGCCGCGTGATCGGCGAAACGATGGTGGTCCTGCTTGTCGCGGGAAACCGAATCAAGATTCCTGATTTTAGCTCGGGCCTCGGCGCGTTTTTCCAACCCAGCCACACGCTCACCGGCATCATCGCCCAGGAACTTGGCGAAGTCCCCATGGGCAGCGTCCATTACCGCGCCTTGTTTGTCGTTGGCATTTTGTTGTTCGCGGTGGTGCTTGCCATCAACGCGACCGCGCATCGCTTCGTGAGCCGCAAACACTCGTAACCCCAGGATGTTCAAGCCCGAAAATCTTATCCGCAAAGGCCTTCCAAAGGGCCATTTCACGAACATGGCTGCCAAAGTCATGCTCGGCGGTGTTACCTATTTCATCGTTACGGTCGCGGTGTTGCTGTTCGGGAAAATCACGATGGATGGCGCTCCCGTGTTGTTCAAATCCAGCGCGCCTTTCGTGGACTTTGAATTTCTAACAGCGAAAAACGAAACGCTGCACGTGTTCGACGACGCCAGCGGTCACCGCCACCAACTCCCCGCCGTGGCTTACAGCGACTATATGACGCGCCATGCCGATGCGCCGGTTTACAACGAGCAAACCTATTCCTACTCCGGTGGCGGCATCGCGGGTCCCATCGCAGGCACCGCGTTGCTGACCGCCGGCTCGATGATCCTGGCGCTCTTCTTCGGTGTTTCCGCGGCGATCTATCTTTCCGAATACGCGAAGCAAAGCCCCTTCATCCACGCGGTGCGGCTGGCGATCCTCAACCTGGCGGGTATCCCATCGATCGTATTCGGCCTCTTTGGCTTCGCGGTATTTGTGCTGGCCGTGCCGGTCATCACGGCGACTCCGTCGGATCGTTCGCTGTTGGCCATTCCACTGCACATCGGCCATTACACGCTGAGCTTCCAGGGTTGGAATTCCTCGCTGCTTGCAGGCTGTGCGACGCTGGCTTGCATGATCCTGCCCGTCATCATCACCGCTTCCGAAGAATCGCTGCGCGCGGTGCCGCAAGGGTTTCGCGACGCCTCGCTGGCGATGGGTGCAACGCGCTGGCAGACGATCCGCAAATGCGTGCTGCCGTTTTCGCTGCCCGGGATTTTGACTTCATCGCTGCTCGCCATCACCCGTGTGGCTGGTGAAACGGCTCCTATCATGTTCACCGCCGCTGTCGCTGCGAGGGATATGCTGCCATGGGAAGGCTTGCTCAAAACAAACAACCCAAACATTGGCGACCGCATCGTCGCGGCGTTCGGCATCCTTGACGTGCAGGTGCAGGCGTTGCCCTATCATATCTACACATTGGCGGCGCGGATTCCGAATTCGGAGTTCACCCAACGCGCGCAGTATGGCTCGGTCTTCGTTTTCATGCTGCTGGTTGCGATTCTTTCCGCAGGCTCCATCATCCTTCGCGCGAGATTGCGTTCCAAATTGAAATGGTAAGCGACATGGAAACCGCCATTCACATCGATGATGTTTCCTTCGCTTATGGCGCGAAGGAGGTGCTGCATGGCATCAGCATGGAGATTCCCGCGCGCCAGATCACTGCCTTCATCGGTCCTTCTGGTTGCGGCAAGTCCACATTGCTCCGTTGCTGCAACCGCATCAACGACCGCATTGCCGGGGCAAAGCTGACCAAGGGATCGATCCGCATCCACGATATCGACATCAACCGGCCGGACATCGACTTGCAGGAGCTGCGCCGGCGCGTGGGCATGGTGTTCCAGAAATACAATCCGTTCGCGAAATCGATCTATGACAACGTCGCCTACAGCCTGAGGGTTGAAGGCAAGACCAAGCGTGGCGATATGGATGCGCTGGTCGAGGAGGCATTGCGCTCCGCGGCGCTCTGGGATGAGGTGAAAGACCGCCTTGATGCCAGCGCGCTTGGACTTTCAGGCGGCCAGCAACAACGCTTGTGCATCGCGCGGGCCATCGTGAACAAGCCGGAGATCCTGCTGATGGACGAACCCTGCGCGGCGCTTGATCCGCTGGCGACTCTGAAGATCGAGGAGCTGCTCGCCGATTTGAAGGAAAGTTATACCATTGTCATCGTGACGCATAACATGGCCCAGGCCACCCGTTGTTCCGATCGCACCGCTTTCCTGTATCTCGGCGAGTTGATTGAATACGGCCCCACAGTCCGCTTGTTTGAAAAACCGTCGGACCCTCGCACCGAGGCTTATGTCACGGGAACCTTCGGCTAGCACTTCCATGCACGACACACTGCATATTGGCCAAGATCGTCTTCTTCGCGAAGCGGTCGCGGTGCGCGGTTTGCATTTCAGTTATGGCCAGTCGGAGGCATTGAAAAACATCTCGCTGGAGATACCCCGCAACCGTGTCACCGCCTTCATCGGTCCCTCCGGTTGCGGCAAATCCACATTGCTGCGCTGCATCAACCGGATGAACGACGAAATTCCCGGAGCCGCCATCACCAAAGGCGAGATCCTTGTCGGCGGTGTGGATGTCAACCATCGCTCGGTCGATGTGGTAAAGCTGCGGCGCGAGGTGGGCATGGTGTTCCAGAAATCCAATCCGTTTCCCCGCAGCATCTTTGAGAACGTAGTTTATGGCCTGCGCGTCCACGGCGAGCGGGACAAACGTTCGCTCGCCCATCAAGCCGAGGAAGCGCTTCGGGCGGCCGCGCTGTGGGACGAAGTCAAAGACCGCTTGCACGAATCCGCGCTGGGCCTTTCCGGCGGGCAACAGCAACGCCTGTGCATCGCCCGCGTGATTGCGGTAAAGCCCAGGGTGGTTCTGATGGACGAGCCCTGCAGCGCGCTGGATCCGATCGCCACCGCCAGGGTTGAGGAGTTGATTTGGGATTTGAAAGATCAATACACCTTCGTCATTGTTACCCACAACATGCAGCAAGCGGCGCGGGTTTCCGACCAGACCGCGTTCTTTCACATGGGTGAAGTGGTGGAGTTTTCCGACACGCGCACCATCTTCTCGAATCCAAAGGTCCGGAAAACAGAGGAATACATCAGCGGCCGATTCGGTTAGATTCACAAAAAGAAATACGACTATGACCCAACCTCACATCTTCCGCGAGTTCGACAGGGCGATGGATGCCTTCAAGGGCGACGTCCTCAACATGGCCGGACTCACCCGCCAAAGCCTTGAACGGGCCATGCGATCGCTGCTGGAGCGCGATATCGATCTGGCACGCTCCGTCATCGCCGACGATTCCGATGTGGATGACCTGGAGCGCAAGATCGACCAGAGCGGCATGGATATACTGGTGCGCTTCCATCCGGTCGCTTCGGATCTGCGGATGGTGATCACCTCCATGAAGATGGCGCACAACCTCGAGCGCATCTCCGACCATGCGGTGAACATCGCGAAACGTTCGAAGAAGATTTGCAAAGGCATAGCCCTTGAAGAAGCCTCATTGGCTGAGCCGCTCTATTCGCTTGCCGACAAGCTATTGCGCGATGCCCTGCTGGCTTTCACCGACTCCAACACGGAGCTTGGCGAATCGCTTAAAGCAAAAGACAAGGAACTCGACCGGCTTCACAAGCAGATGATCGCTTCGCTTGGCAGCCGCCTTGAAGCTGCGGGCGCGCGTGCCGAAGGCTTGCTGCATTTGATTTTTGTCGCCCGATCCATCGAACGAATCGGTGACCTTGCCGTGAACATCGGCGAGGATGCGGTGTATCTCGGTGAAGCCCGCGATATCCGGCACGAGCATCGCAAGGCACCGGAAGAACGCGAGGGATTGTAAGCAATGCGTTGCGATGGCATAGTTTGACCAATCGGACGGATTTCGGCCCATTTCCGCCCTACCATCCACCTTCTCCAATGGGCTTTGAAGTGGCTTCTCCGAGAAGATCTTTCTCGGCTTGGCGGTCTGCGGGAGCGGCTTCTGAGAGGATCTTCGCGGCTTGATTGCGGAGGGTTCCTTCAGGCAGCGATTGCCAGACGCGCAGGGTTTCGTCGAAGTGTTTCGAGGTCGCGTGTTGGATGAGTTTCAGGCTTTGATCCATTCGTTCTTTTCCCTTGAGACGCGCCATGGCCCAGGAAAGCGCGTCGCCCGGATCGCGTTTCGCCCAGGCTTCTCCGTATCTGCTGAGGAAACCCATGGCCTTCTCGGGATCGTTGGAGGCTTCCACATGTTCCCTGACGAGAGTCTCCAATCCCGTCAGCCGGATGTCGGAAGAATAAGCGCTCTCACGCAAGCCCGCGGCCACCAATGCGCGTCGCTGGTCTTCCGCCAGTGCGTTCCAAAGCTCCGTGGCAAGAGCCCCATTGCCATCGTATGGGAGTATGGAAAGTTGCCAGAGATTCTCGGCGAGGAGTGACGTTCGAAACTCGCCAGGTGGAAGCGAAAGCAAGAGATCGGTCCGCGCTTTGCCGGGGCCGATTCCGAGATCAATCTTCTTTATGGATTGAAGGAGGTTCAGATTCTGAATCAATAGCTCGCGTGCTTTTGCAGGTTCCTTTTGACAGAGGATTTCAAGGGTGGAGAAGAGCGCTTGAGCCCGGGTTTCAGTATGTGAAATGCGCGTAACAGCCGCGAGTGCGGCTGTCATGTCCTGCTCAGCCCACTCCGAAAACAAGGTTCTCGCCAATGATTGTCTCCTGGAGTCGGAAACCATGCCCTGATGGATCAGCCACTCGAACATTCCCTGCGGGTTTTCCCGCGCCCAATCCCCGGAGTATGTGATTGTAGGCATACCTGATCCGCAAAATCCGGTATAGCGTTCGTCAGTCAGCAGGGCCGCTTCCATTCCAGTGGCGTCGTGAGCTGCCTTTTCCGGTGGTGGGAAATGAATGATACTGCGCTCCATTTCGGAAAGGACTGCGGGAATGCCAGTCGGGGTGGTATTCGAATCCGCGAAGACTGCCGCGCGCTTTCGCGGGCTGAGGCCCGCGGGTCCTCCTTCATCGTGAGAGGAGTGGATCGATTGGCACGTCAATCCCGCGAGGATCGCAGCGGTGACGAAGACGAGCGGGGGAGTTGCTAGTAGAAATGAAGGTTTCATGGGTTGCCTCATTCCATTCCGGCGGCGCGCAATGCCGCTGCATGTTCCTGTTTGAACGCTTCCGGTTCGTCGTCGTGGTCAACGCTGATAGTGTTATACGCCCATGCGCGGATTTTTGGATCGGTGATGGTGGCGGCCCAGCGCCATGCATCGCCTGGACTTCGCACTCCCAACGCCCGCACCACATCGAGCGCCACTGCCTTGTGGGCGGGTCCATCGGGAAGCGATTCGGCCCACGCGACAGCGGCGGGTTTGTCAAACTCGGCCCAGCCGTTGAAGAGTCCTAGTGCGGCGGGGCCTGCGGCATCGTCCTGAGGCAGTGAATCGAACCAGTGGGTGGCGGCTTCGGGATCATTTTGAACCCATTTCTCCATGAACGCCTCGCGAGCGCCTGTGGTGGTCGCTCCCGGCAAGGCGGCGATCACCTCCGCGTAGTCGGTCGCATTTTTGCCAAGCGATTCCCCGAGTTCCTTGTCCCATTGAACCGGTGTGAGTTGGGCTAACAAAGAAGCCCTCCGCTCCTGTTGATCCGGCGGGAGTTGTTGGATGATCTCCGCGACGAACGAAGCCCGTACCGCCGCCGGGAGTTCTTCCAGCGCGGCCGCCGCCTTTTCCGGGTCAGTGGCGGCGGCGCGTGCGGCGAGGCTTTGGAAAGTCTTGTCGTCCAGTGCGCCGTTGAGTTCGGCGGCCCAGAGTTTGGCTGCGGCGAGGCAAGACTCGACGGGGAAACTTGCGCAGGCGTAGCGGATTAATTCCGCTTCGACTTGGCGTTGCCAGTCGCTTTCACCTCCCATTTCTGTTCTGAGTTGATGGAGGGCCGCGAACATTTCGTCCGGGTCTTTCGGCAGATACTCTGAGGCATCGCGCAGGAGCACATCTCTCATCCAGTTGTCTTCGGGGGTATCGTTCGAGGAGGCCGCCGCTATGAAGGGATTCGGGGGCGGTCCGGACGGAGCAGGTTCAGACGCTGGAGGCGGGGCTGCTGATTCATCAGGAGGTTCGGCGAAAGGATCGACATCTGCTCCTCCCGAATTGCTTGAGAAGGGTTCATTTCTGGGAAGGGCGAAAAGGGGACTGGTTTCCTTCAGCAGCCTGAGAGCGGCGGGGAGATCCTGTTTGGCGAGTTGGGTGAGAATTTCTCCCGGCGCGTTCGTTCTGAGGTCGTAGTTGTGTTGGAGATGGGTGGAATAAAGCTCGGCTAACGCGGCATGGGCATCCTTTCGAGCAAGCGCGATGAGGCGGGCGTGTTGGGCGAGATTGCGGAGTTCGAGGTTTTCGATTTGGCTCACCCAGTCCTTGAGAGATGGGTCTTCAGCCCGCCATGCTTCAAAAGCAGGGAGAAGCGCGTTGAGAACGGTACTGTCATTATTTTCCAATTTTACTTTCTTCCATCCATTGGCAGCCGCCACGGGATCGGTTTTCGCGAGACTGAAGATGGCGGTTTCCCAGTCGTCGTTCGACATATTATCGCCGGGAGTGAAATCTGCGGTGCCGTCCGGATTCAGTGACAGATAGATGGCGGGCTGTTGACTGGCGAGGTTGCTTGCGAGGCCGTCGGTGAAATGCTTGTCTAGAGGGTCGGATTCAATCCCCCGCAGCAATTCGGCGGCTAGTTCCGGCTTGATTTGAACGATCACCTCAACGGACTGATAGGAGCTATAAAACCCGGGGTCCGATGCCGCTTTCACAAAACCCTCCTGGTCATGCAACAGCCACTGCGCATACAGCCAGCGCAGCGCGTGTTCCGGTTGGCCTTCGAGACCGTCCTCGGTTTCCGGGAACAAGGTTCTCCACTCTTCCATCAAGCGCGGGAAATCCGCCGGGCTCGCTTTCTTCACCCGCTCCGTCCATTGGCCCTTGGGCGAGTCCGCGGCGAAGAGCGATTCTGTCCGCTGGAATTTGCGGGTCCGCGTTTCCTGTTCCGGTGCGCGTGACGGGAGGAACTGACTGCGGCCGAAGAACCACCCGCCCACCGCGGAGCCCATTGTGAATGCCAGCCATGCGGCGAAAATCCAGCGACGCTCATATAACACTTTGGCAATCTGGATAAGGTCCTCTGAATTGCCAGTCCGCATTTTCGCATGGATCGGAGTGAAAGACTCCACCGCGTGTGATAGCGGAAAATCCAGTGGTTACTACTTGATGGGTGCTGGTTCCTTGCCGTGGGCGATGGCCGGCCAAAAGGTGTTCCAGTCGAATGGGCGTGAGAACTCGCCGTAGTGACAGGACTTGCAATCGCCGGCACCCAGCGGGCGGAATTTGAAGCTGCTTGCTTTGCCGTTCACTTGCTTGGCGATGTGTTCGCTAGCGGGTCCGTGACAGGATTCGCAGCCAACATCAAGCAGCGCGCTCGCCTTCAACTCACGCCGGTAGCCGCTCTCTTGGCCGAAGCCGACAGTATGGCATTTGATGCAATGCGGATCGGCATCGGAACCGCTTTTCACGAGTGCCTGGAAGGCATGGGCGTGGCCGGAATTCTGCCAACGTTCGTGGGCTTGCGCATGGCAACTTTGGCAAGTGCCGGAACCCACATAAGTCGCGGTGCTGGCCACGCCGGGAATGGCGTTGGGATCAAGCGCATGGGGATCGTCGATGCTGAGGGGAGTGCTGCGGATTTCAGAGCGATAGGCGCGGACGAATTCGCGGATTTCCTCAGCCTGCGGAATGTTATCCTCCAACAAGCGCATCTCATAAACGGGATCGGAGAAGCGTTTGCGTTTCTCACCGCTCACAGTTGCGGTCAAAGTGCCGACTGTGCGGCCCTGATTGGTGGTGTATAAAATCATCGAGTCGTTCTCGCGAAGAATTTCCTGAGTGGGACCGGACACGTCACCGCCGAGGATGAGCGCGAACTCGAAGTAATCGCGGGCCAGGAGCCGCATTTCATTTTCAGTGGCAAAGGCTAGCAGGATCACCACATCGGTCTTCGCCGCGAGGGCAGGGAGTTGGCGGTCGATCGCTTCATTGAGCCCGAGGACGGCCAGGCCTTCGCCCGGTTCGGGGACACTTTTTGGAGAGACCACACCCAAGACACCCACGCGCAACCCATTCGATTCCACGATGCGGTAAGGCTCCATCACCAGCTTGCGGGATTCGACATCGACCAGCGAGGCGCTGACCAGCGGCACCGGCGAATTTTTTGTTAGAGATGCCAGCGCCTTCGCCGGCAACCGGGCCTCGCGGCCTCCCATGTTGAGCGCAGAGAAGCCCATCGTGCTGTAGGCGCGGGCAAGATAGCGGTATTGGATCAAATCAAAGTCCGCCGTTCCCGCGATGGCTCCGCCGACATCGACTTTGATGACAGGACCGGGATTTTTGCGGCTTTCCAGCCATGTCCGGAGTCGGCTCAGGCCGCCGTTCTGGCCGGAAAAACAACCGCAGGGTTCAAGACGGCCGGCCGTATCGCATGTGAAATGAATGGTCAGCCGCGTCGTTGCGACGGGGGCCTTGCGGGGTTTGGCATAAAGGAAAACCCCAGCGGCAACCGCGCCGATCAGCAGGAGGGTCGCGAGGATGCGGATGGCGGCTTTCAAACTTGAATTTCTGTTAGTGAAGGAGCGCGTAAGCCACGGCATTGACGTTCACCAGCCGGGCCTCGCTAATTTCCGCGCCCCCGCAGCAGCAGCAACCCTGGGCGCTATGGGCATCGTTGAGACCTTCCGGCGAATGAACAAGGGCAAGACGGCCGTTGATGAAGACGCCCTGCAAATGCGCTGTGCGGCCCCTGACATCGAGACTCTTGATCGAGTTCACCGTCGAAAAAATGGGATGGTTCATTGGAATTTCCTTCAATTCATAACCGGGAAGGGCGAGGGCGATCTCGCGCCGGAACGCATCATTCCATTCGCTGTTAGAGCACCCGGGGCTCGATAAAATGAAGCCCCCATTTTGAAGGTAGCGCCGGAGGTTCGTGCGTTCCGAATCTTTGAGGGTGAAATCGCCTTGGCCCGTGAAAACACAGAACGGTGTGGTGAAAACCTCGTCCTTCGCCAACGCAATGCTGGTAAACTTGTCCGCGATTTTGAGGCCGGTTTCGGTGGCAGCATCCTCCAGAAAGGCCTCTGCAAAACAAATCGCGGTCTGGTTGTCACCGTAAACGAGCTTGCCGCAGTGGATTGTTTCGGCATTCCAATCGATGGCAGGACCGGCGGCGGTGTCGGCCGGCGTTGGCTTCACGGTCCTGACAAATTCCAGTGCCCCGCCGGACGCTTGTCCCGGATCGATGGTTTGCGCGATGAGGGGCCCCATACCTGCTGTCAGAAATAGAACTGTTAGAATTTTCATGGCTTGGTGGTCAGTCGGCGGAAATAGGCATCCGCAATGTTTTCATAATTGAGAAGCAGCGTGGTGCCCTGCGGAGTGCTGGTGCGCCGCGCGGATTGTTGATCGACGTCAGAGCCATCCCCCTGGTCCAGCCGGGCGGTTGGCGCCCCGGGCGTGCCTGTCCCGCCTTCATCTCCCATACCTGCGATGGCACTTGCGATGGGGCCATCCATCAGCGACTCGCCGCCCAGCAATTGCGGTTCGCCATCCATCATCGATGAAGCCATCTCGCCACCAAGGCCACCACCATTGCCGCCTTCACCTGGCAGCGGCCTGAAATTTTTCGACATCATCATCTGGCGCAATGAATCGCCGCCTTTCATTCCCCGGTGTTGGAGCGTCAGCGCGCGGTCGAAGCCTTGCGCCACACCTTGCTGGCCTTCCTGACCGGCATCTTCAAAAAGCTTGTTCATCTCTTCATGCAGGTTGTCGGCTTGCGCATGGGAGTCGCCGGCCTTGCCCTCAAGCATGCTTTTCGCGGCCTGACGGGCCAGACCGGGCATGTCGGCGGACTCCATTTGATCGGCCAACTCGTCCGCGCTGGCGGCCGCTTCGGGAAATTTTTCTTTGCCCGCTTCGGCATCGTGGCGGAGTTTTTTCTCCAGCTGATCGAGCTTCGGCGCCAACTCGCGCTGGCGTGCACCCAGATCCCGCAAAGCCAGCCGGTCTTCGGCATTAAGCTGCGGCTTGTCCTGATAGGCCTTGGTCTGCTCGGCGAGTTCGCGCTGCTCTTCGGTGAGTTGCTGGAAGCGGTTGAAATCCTTCATCAGCTCATGCAACTGCGCGAGATCCTGCAAGGGCGCTTCGATTTCCTCCTTCGCGCGATCGCTACCACCCTGCAGACGTTCGCGTTGTTCGCGGGCCGCCTGCTCCATGCCCTTGACCATGTCCTCGTTCGGCGTTGCGGGTGGAGCTTGGCCTTTTTCAAGCGCCTGTTCGCCTTGCTCGCGATTTTTCGCCACCGACTCACGAATCGCCTGCGCTTGCTTGGCTAACTTTTCGTTGAGGTCCTTTTCAAAATCATAGACCGGATTGTCCCTGCCGAACTTCGCCATGTCGTCGGACATCTGTTCAAGGCGCTCATTCAGTTGCAGCTGCTCCGCGTAGGCTTTCGAAAATTCCTCAAGCGTTTGTTCGTCGTCCGGTTTCGCGGCCATTTTCTCGCGCAAGGCGGCGAGCTTGTCCTCGATCCGCTTTTGTGCCGCGATCGCTTCCTCTAAGCGCTTGAGCATGGCCTCGTATTTTCCGGCGATCATCGCCACATCCACTTTCTCGCGCAGGCGGTTGTTATAGTCTTCCTCGGTGATCACTTCCAACTTCCGGCTCGCCGTGCGGGTGATCTGCGCTTCGGGGCGGGTATCGATGGCTTCCGCAAAGATCCGGATCTGGTCGGTTGGCTTTGCGCCGATCTTTGCAAAATCGAGTGAGTATTCCATCCGGTGCCGCCGGGTGTCGTTGGTATCGAAGGCGACTTCCTGCATCGGCAGGAAGACGTCGTTGACTGCGATGTGCAGGCGCAGCGAACGCAAGCCGTAGTCATCCGACGCGTCCACTTTGATGGGGACCGTGAGCCCTTCGATCGCCAGCGCGTCTTTCTCCGGAACCGTGATCGCGATCGCCGGTGGCAGGTCTTGGGTGACCGTAAGTGAAGCCGTTGGATTTTCGATGGCGGCGTTGCCAGCCGCATCCACGAGCGAAAACGTCAGTCGTCCCGAGCGGTCGGCGGTGAAATTCGCAGCGGCCGTTTCAGCAGGTCCATCCGCAACGGGTGCAAGGGCGATGTTCGACGGCGGGTCATCACCACTTTCTAACAGAATTTTTCCCGGACCGAGCGGACGGTTGGAACTGATCTTGAAATCGATCCGCGAACCTTCGAGCGCTTGCACGGCGGTGAAGCGATACGGCAACTCACGGGCCTTCTGGGCCGTGTATTCGGGCGGTGTGATTCGCACCAGCGTCGCGCCGATCTGCGGCGTGAGAATCAGATCCAGCAGGTGATGATGGCTGCGGCTGCCGTCGTCCGCGGTATGCGCGGTGATTTCGAGGCGGCTCCGGATGTTTTCAAGATGAGCCACAAATGTCCCATCACCGCGGGCTGACATCGGCAGCGTGACCGGTGGTGAAGCGTCATCTACGGGCTTTGCCGTAATAAACAATTCGCGCGGTTGATGCCCCGTCGCGCGCACTTCAACGTTGAAGGACGCTCCGTAGAGAACTTTGTCACCGTCGGCCGGCTTGAGGATTTCCAGATGAGTCAGTGAAAATGCCGGATGGTCGCCATAAGGATCGAGAAAACGCAGCCACTCCTGATGGACGTAATGTCCTCCGAACAATGACAACAAGCCGACCAGGGCCAGTGCAACAAAAGCATGCAAGGCTCGTCGCGGGATTTGTGGCTCACGGGCGAGCGGAGGCAGCGCGGGGAGATCAAGCGCGTTCTCCGCATCAGCCACGGCACGCCGCGCAAGTTCACGGGTCAGCGGTTCCGCATCGTGGCTGTTGGAATCGGCTTCGAGTTGGAGAATATTCACCAACTTCGATCCAAGCGCGGGATTCCGGGATTCCAGCAGGCGTGCGGTCCGCAATAGTGGTGGCCGTACGAAAAACGCGATCACCGCTGCCGTTCCAAGGATGGCCACAGCAGCCAGTGCCATGCCGAGCGCGCCGGCCAGGCGAAGAGTGTCAGTGAAATGAATCAGGACATCCGCGACCATCAGCACGGGAACCAAAACCACCAGCCACAGCGCGGAACGCAGCATGAATAGCAGGGCCCGCTGGCGTGAACTTAGTGCGCCCGCACGTTGCAAAACGCTGAGGACAGCGGGATGGGATGGTTCGTTCGATGACATGGCGGTTCCTCAAGTCAATCCCCAGCGACGGCGAGCATACCACTCACTGCCCAAGATGAAACAGAGAAGCACATAAATCCACGGACTTTCCCACAACGGAATCCGGCGGACCAGCGGTGCCTGCTCGGTGGTTTCGCGCAGCAAATTCGCCACGACTCCCGCGATTTCAGAAGGATCCAGGACCCGGCCTCCCGAAGCCTTCGCCAGTTGTTCGAGATAGGTGCGGTCCATCGCCGTTTCGGTGGCTTCCATGTCTTCGCGGAATACGATGAAATGCGTAACCACTGTCTTGCCGTCCGGGGTTGTCGCCTGTGCCTTGTAACGGCCTGTATCGCGCGGAGTGAACTCGGTGCTTGAGATCGATGCATCGTCGCCAGGCGTCAGCACGAGTGAGGTCACGGGCACATCATCCTTGGAGACTACGATCGATGGCAGTGTGGCCGGAGCATCGACACCATGCACGCCGAAGCGCATGCGGATGGTCTCGCCCAGCGGCAGGTTCGCGGCGTCGGCGCGCAAGCTGTAACCTTCCAGGGGAGCGACGCCGCCATTCGCCATCATCCAGAGTGCGAGTTGGTCCCAGAAGCGATCATAGGCGTTGTTGTCGTATTCGGCCTTGGGATTGAAAACCCAGCGCCAAAGATTTCCCACACCCAGCGAAAGCGTTTGGCCGCTGCCGTAGCGGCGATAAACCACAGCGGGCGCCTGGTTGGTAGTGACCGAAAACGTGGCGGCCAAGGTCTTTGGCGCGCTTGTCGCCGGGAACGCGATCACCTCCGGAAATTCATCCACCGCCGCGACTTCGCGCAATAGCCGGAACGCGGGCACCGCGTTGGCTTGTGGCGTCACTTCAAGCCTCACACCGCGCGGCGAGCTGTTAGACCAGTCGATCGGCTCCAGTTCGGCGGCGACCTTGGCGGATGGCGACCATGCCTGGCCCCTTGCGAAAATCACCGCACCACCCAAGTCCTTGACCCATGTGTCGACAGCGCGGATGCCATCGAGTCCGATGACGCGCTCAACATCGCGGCCGAGGATGATCAGGTTGTATGGCTTGAGATCGTCCACGGTTTTCGGTGGCTTCAATTCATCGGTTGGACGTTCGGGATTCGATCGGATGGGCCGGACACGGGTGCCGGTGAAGGCAACCAGTGAATCGATGTCGAACTTGTCGTTGCGGGCGAACGAACGGCGCAGGAAGGTGCTGTCCCAAAACGGTGTGCCTTCGATTTCCAGGATCCGGATGCGTTCGGAAATGACATTCAAATAAGTCGCGGCGCTGTTGTTGGAAAGTTCACGCTCGTTGGCCACGGGTGCCGCGCGGAAGCTGTATTCGTATTGCCCGGCCTCCTCGTGGGTGACGTCGAAATGGATGGTATGAAATGATTCCAATCCGGTTTCCAGAGACAGGCTGCGGACCTTCTTGCCATCGCATAACAAATCGATGTTCAGAATTTCATGCGGACAACCCACCGTGCGGACAAAGGCCTCGAGCCGCGTGCTTTGGCGCAGGAAGGTGTGTGGATGATAGTTGGCGATGCGCACCGAGACATCGCGCGCGGAGTCGCTCGTGCCGTAGGGGATGGTGAAAATCGGCAGATCGCGCGCGCGGGTCCGGCGGGCGGTTTCACCCGGTGGCACGAGATCGAAATCATGGCCATCTGACAAAAGAAACATGGCTGCTGGTGGCGGCGGGCCGGACATCCGCAGCATTGACGCCACCGCGCTGTCGATGCGTGTTGTCTTGCCGTTTGCCTTCGCGAGGGCAAGGGAATCGGCCGTCGCCGGTGCGGCGGTTTCCGAGAAGGTGAAGTAGCGGTAGGCGTTGCCATTGTCCGCGAGGACGCCAGCTTTTTCGAGATCCGCGCGGACGGCGTCAAGACGGCTGGCACCTGTTAGATGCGCTTCCGCCATGCTGGCGGACGTGTCGATGGCGAAGATCACCGACTTCTCAATCGCCAGCACCGAAACCTTTTCTTCGCGATAAGGATGAAGCAGCAGCAACACGATGATCGCCAGCGCGGCGAGCCGGGTCACGAGTAGAAAAGCACTGCGCGCGGAGCCAAGACGGCGCGCCGAGCGGAATTGATAATAGGCACCGGCACCCAGCATCGCGACTGCAATGCAGACAATCCATGGGATCGGAATGACAGGATCGTAATTCAAAATTTCAAGTGCTTCGTGGTGTTGATTTGAACAACAGGCCTTCGATGAAAAGAATCGCCAGCGCGCCTAACAGAAACCAGTGGAATACCGGCCGGCCTCGCAACAGGAGGTTGTAGTCCGTTGTGACTCCGACAAAGGAAGCGTCCGAATGCGAGGTTCCCGCGCGGTCAGGCAGCACGGCGGGATCCATCGTGCGCAGGTCGGATTGCTCTGGATCCGTATTCACCGCGAAGGCGAGGAGGTCGCGTTTACCTTCGCCTGGCAGATGGTAAAATCCCGGTCTTTCCGCGGTGAAACCTATTCTGATCCGCTCGCCCGAGACATCGGCGCGGGCATGGGCTGCGGAGCCTTTCGGATCTAACAGTTCCCGGCCGGTTGCTTCCGCGGCCCATGTTTCTCCCGAAACCGAATCGCCGACTAGAAACGGTTCCATCGCGGCGCTGCCGGTGTTGCTCATGCGCAGAAGCATTTCGTGGATCCATGCCGGGAAAAGCCGTTGGCGCGCGAGGTTGCTTGAGGCCTCGGCAACGGAGAAATTGCAGATCAATAGCGTGCCGAGGCCTATGGAGCTTTCAGTGAGCGCGGGCGTGCCATCCGCGTATGTGAGCAGGATCTTTCCGCTGCCCGTTGCGGCGGCGTGATAGAGATCGTAGAACTCGAGTTGCGCGAGATTTTGCCGGCGCACTCCGTCGAAGAGTTTGAGGAAGCGCGAATGAAAGTCACCGCTGGCCATCCGCATCGCCCCGCCGGCGAGATGATCGGCACCCAGTTTTTCTGTTAGACGGATCGGCAGCGCCTCGCCCGATAGATTGGCGAGTTTTTCGAGATTCGCCGCATCGGCATTGCCATCGAGGAACAGGATCATGCCGCCGCCACCGCGCAGGAAAGTTGCGAGGGTGCCGGCCTGTGAATCGTCAAGCAGCGGCAGGCGTGAGGCGATGAGGCGCGTTGAAGCGGCGAGGGCGGCGGGATTCAGCGTGGCGGGTTCGAGGTGTTTCGGACGATACACCCCTTTGTCGCCGCCGAAGGGATCGACCGCCGTGGCAAGAAACAAGGAAGGGGCAGGCGCGGCTTTGTCCTCGTCATTTCCTGTTAGAAGCACCACTTCTTCGCGCTCACGCACTTGGACGATGAGATGACGCTGGTCGTCCACCGGGAGATTGTCATGGGGCAGGGAGGCCGTGAGTTGCAGCAAGCCGCCGGTAGGAACAGGCACAACCAGCGTGAAATCCCCCTCCGACCATGGCGCGAGGCTAGCTTCGCGCTCACGCAAATGGCCGGGGCCAAAGCCTGCTTCGATCTTTCCACTCCATGCCTGCGGCGAGTGGTTGGCAACCCGCGTTTTCACTTCCACCTCGCCACCCGCGATGACTGCGCCCTGGCCGAGATCCAGCGATACGATCGATCTGTTAGGCCGTTGCGGGTCATCGGTTGCGCTGACAAAAAACAAGCGCGCGCCGGACGGAAGGCCGTCGAAATTCACATCCGCCCAGTCGCGCCGCTGGAAGTCGGAAAAATAATAAACGTCGAGCGGTCCCTTGATTTCCTTCGCCAGCTCCGCGGCCAATAGGTTGGCCGAATGGAAATCCGCGCCAGTCAGTGGGGGCGGTGAGTCGTCGAGAAATTTCAACGCGGCCGCGGCATGGGATGAAAACGAAGTAAATGCGGCGATCGGCGCATGATCGACCCGGATCACGTTGAAGCGCTCGTCGGCGCCGAGTGTATCTAACAGACGCTTCACCTCAACCCTCGCCCGGCTGGCCGCGGTGCTACCATTTTCCGCATAAGCCATGCTCAGCGAATGATCCACCAACATCAGCACGTTGCGCTTCGTGCCGTCCTTTGTGACGCGTGGCGCGATGACCGGCTTCAGGAAAGCCAACAGCAATGCGGTCAGCGCGAGAGTCCGCAAGAGCAACATCAGCCAATGACGCCAGCGGAACAAGCGCGACCGCCCGGCGAGGGTGCGGCGGATGTCGTCGATGGAGGAAAAGAAAAACTTCTTCGGATAGCGGCGGCTCAGCCAATGGATGAGCAACGGAATGCCCACCAACGGCAGCAAGTACCAGAGCAGGGGAGCATTGAGAAATTGCATGGGAGTGATCAGATTTTCTGATGGCGGAATCCCAGATACGCCTCGATCGCCTCACGATAAGGGCTGGCGGTGTCCAGCGCCGTGAAGTCAATGCGATGGCTCGCGGCCATGGCGGCGAAAGCTTGGGTCTTCGCACGGATCCTCGCTTCATAGGCGGTGCGGATTTCGGCGGGCTCGACTTCGACCGATTCCTTGGTCTCCATATCCACGAAGCGGGCAAGCGGCGCGTCCGGCAAGGTCATCTCGTCGGGATCGGTGAGCTGCATCAGCAAAATTTCAAAACCCCGGTGAATGAAAGGACCGAGCGCGTCGATGATCTCCGCCGCTTCGTGCCCGAGGAAATCCGATAGAATCACCAACCTTCCCCGCCGCCGCAGAAGCCGTTCACCGTCGCGGAGTGCCATCGGCAAATCTGTTAGACCGGTGGGTTCATACGCCGGTTTGACCATCGCACGCAGCATCGACATCAAATGCCGGCGCGTGCCACCCGCCGGAAGATGGTCGAGCACGCGGTCTGCAAACAGCGTAACCGATGCCTTGTCACCCTGCTTGAGCATCAGATAGGCCAGCGCGGCGGCGATGCGTGAGGCGCGCAGCCCTTTCATTTCGCGCTTGCCGCCACAGTAGGCCATCGAGCCGGACGCATCTAACAGGAGATGCACGTCCATGTCGGTCTCCTGCTTGTAGCGACGGATCACGAGCTTGCGGCTGCGCGCGAAGACATGCCAGTCGATCGCCTGCACGGGACGGCCAGGCTCATAGTGGAGGTATTCGGAAAACTCCCCGCCGCCGCCCAGGTCGGGCGATTTGTGGCGGCCTTGGTAACGGCTTTCGACCGCGGTTTTTGCGAAAACGATGAGGTTCTTGAATCGCTCCAGCTCGCCCTCGTCCAACAATTCCGCGGCGCGCTTGGCGTTGAACTTTTCCTCCGCCGCGATCACCGATTCTCGAATGAGCTGGGCAGACCGGGCAGCTGGCAAGGGCGGTGGAGTCACCGCCGCGCGGGGTAGGGGCGGTGGCAGCGTAACGCCATCAATCCGATTTTGCCGCGCCTCTTCCATCGCGCGCCGCATCGCCGAGCCAGGAAGGCTTGAAGGGTCCGACGCCATGATGGTTCTTAATACATGGGCTCGGCCACTTCATCGATCAAAGTCGCCACCAAATCACGCGCCTTGAGCCCGTCGCCGGTGGCCCGGTAATTGGGCACAATCCGATGGGACAACACCTGCGGGGCGACGCGCCGGACATCCGCCGCTTCGGGAGCCGCGCGGCCATCCATCAGCGCAAATGCCTTGGCACCCAGGATCAAATATTGCGAAGCCCTTGGCCCGGCGCCCCACTCGATGTAAGTCTCCGCGGTTTTCTTGCCGCCTTGCTTCGGCCGGGTCGCGGCTGTTAGATCGATGGCGTAGGCGAGCACGTGATTCGCCACCGGCATCGCGCGGACAAGCTTTTGGATCCCCAGAATGTCTTTGCCGGAGACGACCGCTGAAAGCTCCGCGGATCCACCGATTGTCGTCCGGCGGACGATGTCGATTTCATCTTCCCGCGACGGGTAGTCGAGATCGAGCGAGAACATGAATCGGTCGAGCTGCGCTTCCGGCAGCGGGTATGTGCCTTCGTGTTCGATCGGGTTCTGGGTGGCGACGACGAGGAAGGGATCCGGCAGCGCGCGGTTTTCTCCGGCGATGGTAACGCGCCGTTCCTGCATCGCCTCCAGCAGCGCGGACTGTGTCTTCGGCGGCGTGCGGTTGATTTCATCCGCCAGCAACAAATTGGTGAAAACGGGGCCGCTGCGGAAACGGAATTCCATGCTGCCCTGGTGTTCGTAAATCATTTCCGAGCCGAGAATGTCGGCGGGCATCAGGTCCGGTGTGAACTGGATGCGTTTGAAATCCATTCCAAGAACTCGTGCGATCGATTGCACGAGCAAGGTCTTCGCAAGGCCGGGCACGCCGATGAGGAGGCAGTGGCCATTGGCATACAGCGAGGCGACCAAGCCCCTGACGATTTCATGCTGGCCGACGATCGTCTTCGCCAACTCGCTGGTAATTGCCTCCGAGACACGGGAAGCGGCGCTGATGTCGGTCATTTCGGAACTCATGGCGATGCTGGCAGAATGGTTTTTTCTAACACGGTCTCAAGCGGAATCGCAAGTACGCTTCCGACAGTGTTTAGCGCCGACCCAACTGTTTTCTGATCCAATCCGATATCGGAGGCCGCTTCCGAAAGAACGGCTATTTTCTTGGTCACCGATTTATCAACTGGACTTGGAGTTCATCGATTGAAAGCCACTTTGCTTCGCTTGAATCGATAATCCAGGAACGTTCCGCGAGAACCTGGCCATGCCATGCGGGAGCGGGGTAATCAATACCGTCTTTTGAGAAGGATTCCCACAGCAGTTCCATCGCTTCAACTCGCTCCATTGCTGACAGGCGGGTGATTTCTTGTTCTGCCAACATGGGAGGAAACTAAAGGAATACGGGCTGTTGATCAAGCCGCCATTTTCCTGGCGGCGGGGAGCTTGGAATCGGACGACACGTTCGTTCTTGTGGTCGGGCTTGGCTTTGGCAGGGTCGTTTCAGGCAGCAACTTGCAGCAAGCGGGTGTTCCCGCAATGTAACAAGTCAGATTGGATAGTATGCAATGGAGAAAATGGCTGGTGGGAAAATGGAGCTGGAAACGCCCGTTCATCTCATTGGCATTTATTTATACCTGCCTCTTCATCGTCACGGTCTTCTTCGCGGAAAAGCTCGTCTTTTTCCCTCCCAAGCCTGGATTCGCAGATGCAACGCAGGTGGTGAAATTCGAGTCGACGGCTGGCGATTCGATCGCAGCGTTTGACCTTCCCGCCCGGACAGGATTTCCGACACTCCTGTACTCTCACGGAAATGCCGAGGATATTGGCGATGGGATAGACTTGGTGGAGGGTTGGCATCAGACCGGTTTCGGCGTTTTGGCTTATGATTTTCCCGGTTATGGATGGTCCACGGGCAAGCCGACCGAGGCCAGTTGTGAAGCGTCCATCGAAGCGGCGTGGAAATATCTAACAGAAATCAAACACATCGCGCCTTCCATGATTGTGCTGGTCGGCCGCTCCGTCGGAAGCGGGCCATCAGTCTGGTTGACCGAACGCAAACGGCCGGCGGGCTTGATTCTCATTTCGCCATTCACCTCCGTCTATGCGGTGAGAATTCCCATCCCGATTTTTCCGCGTGATCGTTTTCCGAACTTGAAGCGAATCCCTAACATCAAGTGTCCGTTGTTGGTGATCCACGGTGCGGACGATGATATTATTCCTCCGTCGCACGGACGCAAGCTGGTCGCTGCGGCGACAGTGGAGGACAAGCGGTTTGTCGGAATCCCCGGCGCCGGACACAATGATCTCAATATTGCCGATGAGGCGATTGAAACCGCGATGATGGAATTTGCGCGGCGGGTTTCGAAGGGTCGGTGAATCCTTTGGAGCGCCGACATTTTGTCGACTGGGCCCGGCCGACATTTTGTCGGCAGGATTAAGACGGCGGACAAAATGTCCGCTGCACCCAGCGTTCAGAATGAACGCGCTCCTTTGTCATCGCGGCAGCTGATGGTAAATGAAAAAGCCGGACAGGTTTCCCCGTCCGGCTTCTGAATTTTGTAGCGTCGGTCTATGACCGTCGATGATTACATCATACCGCCCATTCCGCCCATGCCGTGGTCGTGGCCACCGCCGCCGCCGCCGCCTGCTTCCTTGGCAGGAAGGTCGGTGATGAGGGCTTCGGTGGTGAGCAGGAGTCCGGAGATGGACGCCGCGTTTTGAAGTGCAGTGCGGGTCACCTTGGTAGGATCGACAACACCGGAAGCGATGAGGTCTTCGAACTTGTCGGTTGCGACGTTGTAGCCGTCGCCGCCTTTGCCCTTCTTGACTTGATCGACGATCATCGCGGCTTCGCGGCCTGCGTTGGCGACGAGCTGGCGAAGCGGTGCTTCGACGGCGCGGGCGATGATGCCTGCTCCGGTTTTTTCGTCACCTTCAAGACCGAGGTCGCCGATGGCGGCCTGGGCGCGGATGAGGGCAGTGCCACCGCCGGCAACGATGCCTTCTTCAACGGCCGCACGGGTCGCGTGGAGGGCGTCTTCGACGCGGGCTTTCTTTTCCTTCATCTCGGTTTCGGTGGCAGCACCGACGTTGATGACGGCAACGCCGCCGGCGAGCTTGGCAAGGCGCTCCTGGAGCTTCTCGCGGTCGTAGTCGCTGGTGGTGTCTTCGATCTGACGGCGGATTTGGTTGACGCGGCCAGTGATGCCTTCGGACGTGCCGCCACCTTCAACGATGGTGGTGTTTTCCTTGGTGATGCTGATGCGCTTGGCTTCGCCGAGGTCGCTGAGTTCGACGGACTCCAGCTTGATGCCGAGGTCTTCGGTGATCACGCGGCCACCGGTGAGGACGGCAAGGTCTTCGAGCATGGCCTTGCGGCGGTCGCCGAAACCAGGAGCCTTGACGGCAGCGATGTTGAGGATGCCGCGGAGCTTGTTGACGACGAGGGTTGCGAGGGCTTCGCCTTCGACGTCTTCGGCGATGATGAGCATCGGACGGCCGGTCTTGGCAACCTTTTCAAGGAGCGGAAGCATGTCCTTGAGCGAGGAAATCTTCTTCTCGTTGATGAGGATGTAGGCGTTCTCAAGGAAGGCTTCCATCGACTCGGGGTTGGTCACGAAATACGGCGAGAGATAACCCTTGTCGAACTGCATGCCTTCCACGACTTCGAGGGTCGTTTCGATGCCCTTGGCTTCTTCAACGGTGATCGTTCCATCCTTGCCGACCTTGTCCATGGCTTCGGCGATGATGCCGCCGATTTCCGCATCCGAGTTGGCGGAGATGGAAGCGACCTGGGCGATTTCCTTGGCGTCGGAGACGGGCTTGGAGAGTACCTTGAGTTGCGCGACGATGGCTTCGGTGGCCTTCATGATGCCGCGTTGCAGCGAGATCGGGTTGGCACCGGCGGTGACGTTGCGGAGGCCTTCCTTGTAGATGGCTTCGGCAAGTACGGTGGCGGTAGTAGTTCCGTCACCCGCGATGTCGGAGGTGCGGCTGGAGACCTCACGGATCAATTGCGCGCCCATGTTTTCATAGGGGCACTCAAGTTCGATTTCCTTGGCAACCGAAACACCGTCTTTGGTGATGGTTGGGGAGCCGAATTTCTTGTCGAGGATGACATTGCGACCGGCAGGTCCGAGGGTTGCCTTGACGGCGCGGGCGAGTTTCTCGACACCGCGCAGGAGGGCCTGGCGGGCGGATTCGTCAAATAGGAGTTGTTTGGCCATGTTGTGTGGAGAGTTAAAAGTTATTTGTTATTTGTTAAAAGTGAGAGGGCGGTTTTCGTGAAGGCGAAGTCTTAGGTTCTTCCTAATAACTTAAAACCTATAACGAATAACCGATTGGCAATTAGCCAACGATTCCCAGGATGTCGGATTCGCTGATGATGAGGACGTCCTGGCCGTCGAGTTTGACTTCGGTGCCGCCGTATTTGGAGATGAGAACTTTGTCACCGACCTTGACGGTGAATTCGATCTTCACGCCCTTGTCGTCCTTGCCGCCGGTTCCGAGGCTAAGCACTTCGGCTTCCTGCGGCTTTTCCTTGGCGGTGTCGGGAAGGACAATGCCGCCGGCGCTGATGGCATCGGCTTCGAGGCGTTTGACGAGGACCCGTTGTCCGAGTGGTTTGATGTTTGCCATAATCTTATCTGTGTTTGTTTGGTTTCTGTGAGAGGCCACGCTGCTAACGCAGAGTGGAAAGTGTTTAGGAAAGAGAGCGGTTATTGGGAACCGCCGTTGCGGGGAAGTTTCTTTTCTTCGGATCTCAGGCGGCGTTCGACTTTTTTGAGATCTTCTGCCGCAGGAAGCTTTTCAGGAAAAATGTTCCGTTCGCCTAAAAGGCTGCGGACATCCGAGTTGAGCATGAAATCCTCCACGGAACGCCGTCCGCCCTTGCCGAGAGCGATCATTTTACTGACCTCAGTAAAATGATCGGAAGCTTTATTCCCAGAGGATTCGCAGGCCGTCACCGCATCCCCGATCACCTTGCGGAAATTCTGCCAATTCGTGTATCCGAGCACCGTTTGCAGATCCCGCGCCAGCCAGAATTCAACCCCGAATTCCAGCTCGACTTGAACGAGCTGTTCGAGTTCCGAAAGGAGTTTTGAGATGACGGACTTCTTCATGGCCGGGAATCTGGGATCATTTTACTGAGGTCAGTAAAATGATCGGAGCTTGTCACCATCCGCACATCCCACGCTGCCGCAAGACTGGCGACCGACTCCGGAGAGTGCGGGCGCAGCGCGGCGAGGCGTTGGTGTTTGGTGGTGAGGGTCATTTTCGGCTAGCGATCATTTTCCTGAGCTCAGTAAATTGATCGGCGGGACGAAGTGCGGGGGCGGGGGTTTTAAGAACAGGCGGGACGCCTGTGCCCCTTTCCTTTTTGGCTTAATCAACGACTTCAGCGTCGACGACTTTGCCTTTGGCTTGCTTGGGTTCGTTGGAAGCGGACTCGGCGGCCGGCTCGACATCGGGCATTTCCGCTCCGCCTGCGCCGGCTTGTTGGGCGGCTTGGGCGAGGGCTTGTAGCGAGCCTTCGAGATCGGAGACGGCGCTGTTGATTTTGTCGATGTCGTCGCTGCTGATCGCGTCCTTCACCGCCTTGACCTTGCCTTCGAGCATGTCCTTGAGTTCGGCCGGGGCTTTGTCGCCAAGTTCGGCGAGTTGCTTTTCGACACTGAAGACGAGGTTGTCGGCCTTGTTCTTGGCATCGACTTTTTCAACGCGCTTCTTGTCTTCGTCGGCATGGGCTTCGGCGTCGCGCTTGGCCTTTTCGATTTCGTCCTTGGACAAACCGGAGGAGCCTTGGATGGAGATCTTCTGTTCCTTGCCGGACTGCTTGTCCTTTGCGGAAACGTGAAGGATGCCGTTCGCGTCGATGTCGAATGTCACTTCGATCTGCGGTTCGCCGCGGCGTGCTGGGGCGATACCATCGAGCTTGAAATTTCCAAGCAGCTTGTTGTCCACGAACATCGGACGCTCGCCTTGGCAGATGCGGATGTCCACGGCCGGCTGGCTATCGGAGGCGGTCGAGAAGATCTGGGACTTCTTGGCCGGGATGGTGGTGTTGCGCTCGATCATCGAGGTGGCACGCGAACCTTCCGTTTCGATGGAAAGCGTGAGCGGGCTGACGTCGAGAAGCAGCACGTCTTTGACATCGCCGCGGAGCACACCGCCCTGGATGGCCGCGCCGATGGCGACGACTTCATCCGGATTCACGCCTTGGTGAGGTGTTTGGCCGGCCAGTTCGCGGGCGATTTCCACAACCTTCGGCATGCGGGTCATGCCGCCGACGAGAACGAGTTCGTCGATCTTTGAAGGATCGAGTCCGGCTTCCTTGAGGCAATCGCGGACGGGCTTCTTGGTGCGTTCGAAAAGCGAATCGGTGAGTTGTTCCAGCTTCGAGCGGGTGAGCGTGAGTTGGATGTGCTTGGGTCCCGTTGCGTCAGCGGTGACGAAAGGCAAACTGATGTCGTAGGATTGCGTGGACGAAAGCGCGATCTTCGCTTTTTCCGCTTCTTCCTTGATGCGTTGCAGCGCGTCGGGCTGACCTGATAGATCGATGCCCTGGTCCTTCTTGAACTCGCCGACAATCCATTGGATCAGCGCATTGTCCCAGTCGTCACCGCCGAGCGATGTGTCACCATCGGTGGCGAGGACTTCGAAAACCCCGTCGCCGATTTCAAGCACCGAGATATCGAAGGTTCCACCACCGAGGTCATAGACGGCGATCTTTTCATCGGACTTCTTGTCGAGTCCGTATGCGAGAGCGGCGGCGGTTGGTTCGTTGATGATGCGGAGCACTTCGAGGCCCGCGATTTCGCCGGCGGCCTTGGTGGCGTTGCGCTGTGAGTCGTTGAAATAGGCAGGCACCGTGATGACAGCCTGGGTGATTTTTTCACCGAGCTTGGCTTCGGCATCGGCCTTGAGTTTGCCGAGGACCATTGCGGCGATTTCCTGCGGCGAATAAGTTTTCTTCTCGCCGGCCACTTCCACCTGGATGTGGGCGTCGCCATTGGATGCGGCGACGATGGTGTAGGGCATGCGCTTGTCGGCGTCCTTGAGTTCGGAAAATTTCCGGCCGATCAGGCGCTTGGCGGAGAAAATGGTGTTTTTCGGGTTGGTGACGGCTTGACGTTTGGCGGCTTGGCCAACGAGGCGCTCGCCGTTTTTCGCGAAAGCCACGACGGAAGGGGTCGTGCGGGCACCTTCGGAGTTTTCCAAGACGGTGGATTCGCCTCCGTCCATGACAGCCATACAGGAGTTGGTGGTTCCGAGGTCGATTCCTAGAATTTTAGACATAGTGAGTTCGGGTTGAGTGAATTTCGGGGAAAATGATTTCACGCGCCTTTCGCAAACGCTGTGCCGTTGTGGCTTGCTGAATTACAAGTCGTTGATAACAAGTTTGTTGTATTTGTGGCGGCGACAAATTCCTCGGAACTTAGGTTGCATTTTGCGCCAAAATGTCGCAGTTCGGGTGTGACAAATCCGGTACGCGCCCCGCATTGACGCAGTCTGATTTTCCAACCTTGTGTGACGGCTTTCTGGAGATCTAAGATCCAGCCACTTGATGCGAGCACAGCCGTTCAAATGGATTCCACGCGGTGAGCCGTTTCAAAACCAGGCGGAGGGCTCGGTCGCGGATTTTCCGCCGATCCTTGAGCATCTCATTCGCCAGCGTGGCCTCCCGGCCGGAGTGGACCTGGAGGGGTATTTGCGGCCCCGGTTGAAGGATTTGGCCGATCCTTTCGAAATCCCGGACATGAAGCCTGCGGTCGAACGGGTTTTGGCGGCGGTCGATGCCCACGAGGAAGTTTGCATTTACGGCGACTATGATGTGGACGGGATTACTTCGATCACTCTGATGCGGAGGATTCTCCTCGCCTACGGATTGTCACCGCGGTTTTTCATCCCGAAGCGTGGTCCGGAAGGATACGGGCTGAGCACCGCCGCCTTGAAGCGCTGCATGGCCGAAGGGCCGAAGCCCGATCTTCTGATCACGGTCGATTGCGGGACGGTCTCGGTCAACGAAGTCGCGGCACTGCGCGCGGATGGGATTGATGTTCTCATTGTCGATCACCATGAGCCGCAGCCCGGGCAGAGGCCGGATTGTTGCGCGCTTGTGAATCCGAAATGCGGAACCGATTTCACTTATCTCTGCGCGGCGGGTGTGGTTTTCAAATTGGGACACGCCTTGTTGAAAACGCGGCAAGCCAATCTCGATCTCAAGGAGTTGATGGATCTGGTGGCGGTGGCGACGATTTCCGACATCGTGCCCATGATTGGCGAAAACCGGTTGATGGTCCGCCACGGCTTGCGTTGTTTGCCCGGCACTCTTAATCCGGGCCTGCGGGCCTTGCAGGAAGTGACCGGCATGAATGGCGGGGCGACTTCGATGGACGTGGGATTCCGGATCGGTCCGCGGCTCAATGCGGCGGGACGGATGGATGCGCCCGAAGACGCGCTGGCCACTCTGACAACCGATTGCCGGCGCCTGGCGCATGACCTCGCGCAAAAGCTCGATGCCTACAACAAGGAACGGCAATCGCACGAAGGATTGATCCGCCGCGAGGCCATGGAAATGCTGGCCAACGGCTTCGATCCGGCGCGCGATCCCGTGATCGTCCTCGGCTCGCGCTCATGGCATCACGGCGTGGTTGGCATCGTCGCCTCGCGCTTGATGAGGCAGTATCACAAGCCGACTTTCATCATCGCAATCGATGGCGAGGGCATCGGCAAGGGATCCGGCCGCAGCATCGATGGCATATCATTGGTCGATGCGATCCGCGCCTGTGAAGGGCATCTGCTTGCAGGCGGTGGTCATGCGATGGCGGCGGGTCTTTCGATTCACGAAGACAAGCTGGATGAATTCCGGACGCAGTTTGCGGAATATGTCTTGAGCAACACCAGCGACGAGCAACGGCAGCCGAAGCTGATGTATGACGCGGAGATATCGTTCGGCCAGTTGTCATTGGATTTTCTCGCGAGCTACGACTTGCTGCAGCCTTTCGGCAGCGGCAATCCCCAGCCGGTGTTTGTCGCCCGCGAAATCGGACTGAGCCGGTCGCCGCTGCATATGAAGAACAATCATTTGCGCTTCATGCTGAGGCAGGGCTATCACGAGCAAGATGCGGTGTATTTCGGCGGTGGCGAACATCCGCTGCCCGACCCGCCGTGGGACATCGCGTTCACGATCGACCGCAATCATTTCCGCGGGCGGACGACGCTGCAGTTGATCATCCAGGATGTGCGTTCCGCGGAGCAAGTGGTGCCTGCCGCCTCCGACCGGCTGGCGCTCACTGGCACGCCCTTGTCCTGAACCCAAAGAGAACTGCCGGGCGAGATTTTCCGTCCGGGGACAGACGCATTTGGGATGTCCGTATGAACGGGTCGCATGGGGCTCAATGAGCAAACCTCATGGATTTCGTTGGTCTTTGATGAAATTTCCGGTTTCCAACGGGGCCTCAGCACCTTTCAATCCCGACCCGCCCATGACTTCTCCCATTTTGCGCATTGCCATCGGAACCGACCACGGTGCCGTCGAATTGAAAAACGCCGTCGCCAAACATTTACTGGCGGCAGGCCATGAAGTCCGCGATTTCGGCACCAACAGCCATGAGTCGGTCGATTATTCGGATTATGCAAATCTCGTTGCCCGCTACGTCGCCGATGGCACCTGCGATTTCGGGATCCTCGCCTGCACCTCGGGCGTCGGCATGTGCATCGCCGCCAACCGCCACCGCCATGTGCGTGCGGCAAATGTCAGGACTGTGGAGGAAGCGAACATCACGCGGCAGCACAATGACTCGAACGTGCTTTGCCTAAGCGGCAAATGCACCGATGAAGCGACCGCGATCGCGATGGTCGACGCATTTCTAACAACTCCCTTCGAAGGCGGCCGCCATGCGGGCCGGGTTTGTAAATCGTCCGGCAGCCGCATCGCGCAAACCGATCCCGCGGTGTATGCGGCGATCACCGCGGAGGAGCATCGCCAGCGCAACAACATCGAGTTGATTGCATCGGAAAATTTCGCCTCGCCCGCCGTGATGGAAGCGCAGGGCTCGGTGCTCACCAACAAGTACGCCGAAGGTTATCCCGGCAAGCG
>JANMJQ010000226.1:0-29185 GCA_031371445.1 Akkermansiaceae bacterium | reverse complement strand
AACATCCGCGATGAACTGGCGCGGCTGTTAGAACGCGAATGGAAACTCGCAGCGGGTGCACTTGCAGTCGAGCCGCCGGATACGCTCGACTATGCAACCATCCACAAAGCCTTGCTTGCGGGTGTGCCTCGACAGTTCGGTTTGTGGGATCGCGAGGCCAAGACCTATCGATCGGCGGCTGGTGGATTCTTCGCGGTTTTTCCCGGCTCCGGATTGTTCGGCCTGCAGAAGCGGCATGAGTGGGTGATGGCGATGGAGCTGGTCGAGACCACGCGCTTGTGGGCGCGGCGTGTTGCCATGATCGAGCCGGAGTGGATCGAGCAAGTCGCGCCGCATCTTTGCAAGAGCAAGTATGGCGAAGCGCATTGGGACGACAGCCAGGGCGCGGTCTATGGCAAGGAAAGCGTGATCAGCGGCGGGCTGACGATTATTTCAGGGCGACGCGTCCACTATGGACGTGTCGATCCGAAAGCAGCGCGTGATGTTTTCCTGCGTGAGGGAATCGTTGGTGGGAAAATGCGGCGCAGTGCGAAATTTCTCGATCACCTTGATGACCTGCGCGGCGAAATTGAAAACATCGAACACAAGCTGCGGCGACCGGGTGGGCTGTGGAGCGATGATGCCGTGCTGCGGTTTTTCGAACAACGGATACCTGTCAACATCCACACTGCGGCTTCGTTTTACCAATGGCTTGAAGGCCGCGAGGATGCGCTCACGCTTAACGTCGGCGATGTGTTAGACGAGCAGCTGGAGGATCTCGGGCTCAACCTGTTTCCTGACAGCGTGATTCACGAGGGTCAGGAGTATGCGCTGTATTATCATGCCAAGCCCGGCGACCGCGATGATGGTGTCACGCTGGGAGTGCATGTCGATCAACTGCCGAAGCTGCCCGACTGGCTGCCGGCTTGGGGTGCGGATGGAAATCTAACAGAACGCGCGGAGATCCTGCTGCGTTCGCTGCCGAAAGACTATCGCCGCGCCTGTCAACCGATCGCAAGTGTGGCGCAGGGATTCGCGGAGCAGTGGACCTTTGCGCCAAAGGACCGGCCGATTTTCCATGCGCTGGCCGAGTATGCGCGCGAGAGGACCGGTGCCGTGGTCCCGCCTCAGGAATTCGATGCCACCCGTTTGCCGCCGGCCTTGGTGACGAAGATATGGGTGTGCGATGATGAAGGCGAAGAGCTTGCGATGGGCGAGGATGTGGCGGTTCTCAAACTCCAACTCGCAGACCGGATGAAAGAGCGCTTCGAGGCTGCGGCGAATGCCAATGTGGCCCGCCAGGGATTCAGCGCCTGGGATGGCGAGAGCTTGCCCGACCGAGTTGCGACACCCGGCGGGGCGGCCTTTCCGGCCTTGGTCGATGAGGGCAAAACAGTCGGAGTGCGCGCCTTTTCCACGGCGGCGGAAGCGGTTGAATTCCATCGCGCCGGAGGGGCGAGGCTGCTGTGGCTGGCACATTCCGAGCAGGTCTCGTTTTTGCGAAAAAAATTTCCACTGGGATTGATGACAAAGGTTGAGCTGCCACGCCTCGGGGTGGGTGGAACGGCTCTCGAGGATCTCATTTTGCTCGCTGCGGAAGGAACTGCGGGCGGCCCATTTCCGAGGTCACCGGCAGATTTTCGGAAGCTCACCGAATCGGTCCGTGGAGAGTGGTTTGTGGCGGCGAATGTTATCGGCAAGGCGTTGGATGAAACCCTCGAAGCCCTGCCTGGGATTCAGCAATGGATTTCCTCCAACGCGAAGGATCGTAATTTGGGAGAGGCGGCTGCGGACATCGGCGAACAACTCGCGTGGTTGTTTCGGGAGCGCTTTGCATGGCGTGCTGGATTTGCGGGGCTTCAGGAATACCCTCGCCGACTGAGGGCGATCCGGTCGCGCTTGGGGCGTTTGGCGTCGCTGCCGATCATCAAGGATCTCGAAAAAATGCAGCGCTTCCGCCGCTTGTGGGAGCCGTGGTTCCAGCGCTGGACCAAGGATCCTGACGATCCCGCGCTCTGGCCCGCGGGCTGGGCGCTGGAAGAATACCGGATTTCGTTGTTTGCGCCGGATGTGCCAGTCATTGGGAAAATCTCGGAAAAGCGGGTGGAGGAGATGCTTCAGAGAATTTGAACCGGAATCCGTGGAATTGGCCCAGGACAGCGGAATTGACTTATGGCGGCGTGGATGCAAAGTTATGCATATGCAGCGCACCACCATCATGCTTCCGCCGGAACTGCGCCGGAAGGCGGATTTGGAGGCAAAGAAGCAGGGAATTTCCTTGGGGGAATTGATTCGGCGTCGCTTGCAGACGATGGGCGAAGCGACTGAATCCAAGGCGAGGCGTTTTATCGATTTTCCGGTGTGGGAGGATGACGGTCCGGCAGACATGGCAAAGAACCATGACGCCTATCTGTACGGGCCATGACAGGGCGCCTTTTTGTGGATACAGGCGCCTTGGTCGCCAAGGTGATGGCCAGCGATCAGTTCAACCCGCTCGCCGTACCGGCTTGGAAACAACTGGAACTGGAAACCGGCCGCATATTTTCCACGGGCCATGTCTTTGACGAAGCTCTAACCTTGGTAGCGCGCCGCGCTGGTTACTTCAAAGCCGCCGAATGGGGAGAGGCGTTGTTGGAATCGGGTATCGTCTGGCTTGAAACCGATCCCCAAGATTTTCAAGAGGCTTTGAATTGGATGCGGAAATTTTCAGATCAGAAAATCTCGTTCACCGATTGTTTGTCCGCGGCGGTCATGAAGCGAGCGGGATTGCGTAACGTATTCGGTTTCGATCGCCATTTTGAAACCATGGGATTCAAGCTTTGGACGGGAGCGAAATGAAATCCGCTTGCCCTCGTCGGCGGGAGGTTTCAAGCTGCGCCTGCAACGCACGACGGCGGTCTGGCGGAATTGGTAGACGCGCTCGACTCAAAATCGAGTTCTAACGAGTGTGGGTTCGAGTCCCACGACCGCTACTTTCTTTTCGAAGACGCAACCTGCATGGCATCCGATTCAACTGCCGGCCGGAAGTGAGCGTGATCGATTTGGTTTGAGCCTGGTTGACACGCTGGGGCGGTAGGAGAAAGACTCGTGCGCAACGAAATGGCGCAAGGCAAGACCATCGGAATCATCGCGGGCAGTGGGATCTATCCCTTCACCTTCGCGGCTGCGGCGCGGCGGCATGCTCCGGATGCGCGGCTTGCGGTGGTGGCTTTCGAAGGCGAGACATCGCCTGATCTTGCGGGCCAGGTGGATGTGATGGAATGGTTCCGCGTCGGGCAGTTGTCCAAACTGCTGAAATTTTTCCATGCCCATGGCGTCAAAGAGGCGGTCATGATGGGACAGATTTCGCCGAAGAGACTTTTCGATCTCCGTCCGGATTTGCGGATCCTGATGATGCTCGCGCGGATCAAGGAGCGGAATGCCGAGACACTCTTTGGAGCGATCGGTGACGAGATGGCCAAGGATGGCATCACTCTGCTGCCTGCCACGACTTTTCTTGAAGACCATCTCCCGGCGGCGGGGCATGTCTGCGGACCATCGTTCAACAAGCGCCAACTCGCGGATGCGGATTTCGGCTTCCGCATCGCCAAGGAAACAAGCCGGCTCGACATCGGCCAAAGTGTTGTGGTCCGCCACGGCACGGTCCTGGCAGCGGAAGCATTCGAAGGCACCAACGCCTGCATCAAACGCGGCGGCGAACTTGGCCGCGGCAAGGATGTGATGCTGGTGAAAGTGTCGAAGCCGAATCAGGACTTCCGTTTCGATGTGCCGGTGATCGGACCGCAAACCATTGAAACATGTGCCGCGGCAGGAGTGGACTGCATCGCGATCGAAGCGGGGAAGACGCTGCTGTTAGAAAAGGAGAAGGTGGAGGCGCTGTGTGTGAAAAATAAGATCGGGATGCACGCCGTAGGGGCGATCACCGGTCGGCCCAATTGATTTTGAGGGGATGGATTTTAATGAATGAATTCGGGGCGACCGGTGATCGCCCCTACGGGAGCAAATCCGCATACGTCCCCGGATCGCTTCCCGGTATTTCGATGGCGCCACAATTTTTCGCGTAGAATTCCTTCGGTCCGACGCCACCGATGATGGCGTAGGCGTAGCCGAGTTCGCGGAGCGCTTCGAGGGCTTTCATCAGCAGCGCTTTGCCAAGGCCGATGCCGCGCGCCGATTCAATGACGCCGGTCGGTCCGAAAAATCCGCGCTGGGTCGTATCGAAGCAGGCGAAGCCGAGGATCTCCTTGTCCTTGGTGGCGATGTAGCAGGCGATCGGTTGGCGGCTCATGGCGACCTCGATTTCGCTCACCCATTTCTCCGAGAAATTCGCCTTCGCGAAGGTCGCAACCGTGTGTTTTTCGAAAGCCCGGGCCCGCCGCAGGGTCACCCCTCCGGCGGTGACATCCCGGTAAAGTGCTGAGTTTTCGGGCAAGTCGTAGAGGCGGACGAGCATGTCGATCATGGCGCAAGTAAAACCCCGCGGCGGGCGCTCGGAAAGAAGGATCTGCGGATCGCATGTTTGTGTGATTTTTCTTTGCTAGACCTCCCATGCGCCCGTCGTATCCTCGATCCGATGTTACGAAAAATCCTGTTCCTCACCGCTGCCGCCACCGCGATTCTTCCAGCCGCCGAATGGTATGAGGAGATGAAGGTCGGCCCGGCCTGGTCGAACTCCTTCGAGGACATGTTCCAGGGCAACAAGCGGGTCGCCGCGGTCAAAGGGATTTTGCTGGATCTGGGAGACGACTACCACGCGCTGTTCGACACCGAGACCCTGCGGGTGGTGTCCGCTTATGATGGCAAGTGGAAATGGGGAGGAACTCCATGGACGGGCCAGCACGGCGTGTTGATTTCGCTCGCTGACGATAAACCTGTTTTCGCCACGGCATCGATGCCGGGCTGGGCGGACGCCTCGGGATCGTTTGAAGACACCCGTCCCATGCAGGGCTTCGGCAACCTGAAGCAGGCGATGTTCAAAGGCTATTACCGGCATGGCAACAAGATCGTCTTGAACTATCAGGTCAATGGTGCCGAGGTGTTGGAAACGGTTAGCCATGATGGCCCGACCATCACGCTTTCGTTTCAAGTTTCAAAGCGGTCGAGTGACTTGGTGTTCGGACTCGCTGATGAAAAAGGCGCCTTCACTGTGGGCGGCGACAAGGCGAAGTCCGCGGACGGGCTTGGCGTGACGACCAAAGGTGTGGTGCTGGCTGCCGATCCAAAGACCCCCGGACGTTTGCTTGGCAAGCTCCCGAAAGGCGATAGCCCCGCGGTATTCCAAGTTGCCCTGGCGCGCGATATCGAACCCAAAGCCGCCGCTGCACCTGATTTCAAAACGCTCATTGCGGGCGGACCACCGCTTTATCCGGAAATCGTGGAAACCAAGGGCGTGGTCGCGAAGGACAAAGACGCTCCGTATTCAACCGACGTGGCAACCTTGCCGACGGATAATCCATGGAAGGCGAACCTGCGTTTCGGCGGCTTTGATTTCATCGACGAAGACTCGGCAGCTTTAAGCTCATGGAACGGCGATGTGTGGGTGGTCCGGGGATTGAAAGGTGACTGGAGCAAACTCAAATGGCAGCGGATCGCTTCCGGCTTGTTTGAAACGTTGGGACTGAAAGTGGTGAAAGGTGTGATCTACGTGAACGGACGCGACCAGATCACCCAGCTCATCGACCTCAACGGCGATGGCGAGACCGACCACTTCCAAGTCTTCAACCGTGACGTTGCAGTGTCGCCGAACTTCCATGAGTTCACATTCGAGTTGCAGACCGACAAGGCAGGCAATTTCTATTTCGACAAGGCAGCACCGGTCCGTGGTGGTGGCCGTGGCTTTGACAAAATTTTCCCGAACCATGGCACAGTCATGAAGGTCTCGCCGGATGGTAAAAAGATGGAAGTGATCGCAACCGGACTGCGCGCGCCGGGTGGCCTTGCGATCGGTCCGAACGGTGAACTCACCACCGGCGAAAACGAAGGCACCAACCAACCCTGCTGCAAGATCAACTATGCGCCGGCCAACAAGCTGCCGGTGTTCTTCGGCACCGAGGCGTCGCGCCAGTTCCTCAAGGACGCGCCATACACCGAGCCACTCTGCTATCTTCCGATGGATGTCGATAACTCCGGAGCGTCGCAAGTGTGGGTGCCCGAGGGCATCGACTTCGGTATTCCCGGAGGCACCTTGCTGCATCTCTCGTATGGCCAATCGTCCGTATACCGCGTGCTGCCGGTGCCTCGCGCAAAGGGAGGCATCCAAGGTGGTGTCGTGAAAATGCCGATCACCCTGCAGTCGTCGGCGATGCGCGCCCGTTTCAATACCGATGGTTCGCTCTACCTCCTCGGCTTCCGCGGATGGCAGACGAATGCGGCGACCGAGTGTGCGTTCCAACGCATCCGCCACAACAAGGATGTGACCGTTCCTATTCCCGGCAAACTGGAATACACCGCGACGGGTATACGGCTTACCTTCCCTGAAAAGCTGGACCCCGAGGTCGCCAAGGATGTCGCGAGCTACAGTTCGGAGCGTTGGAACTATGTCCGCGGCCCGCAATACGGCTCCGGCGAATTTTCCGTCGATAAGCCGGATGTGGCTGCCGAAAAGGAAGCGCTTGAAAAGGAGTCCAAGGAACACAAGGTCCACGACACGGTCGCGATTGAAGCCGCAAAGCTGTTGCCCGATGGAAAGACCGTGGAACTCACGCTGGCTGGCATGAAGCCCAGCATGACCCTGAAGGTGACCTATGATTTGGAGAGCGACACTGGAAAAATCATGAAGGGCGACCTGCACGCCACCGTTTACAAGGACTAGGAAACCTTCCATATTATCGAGCGATGCATCGGCCCACAATCGTCCTGCTTGCGCTGGCTGCGACTGTTAGAGCCGACTTGGTCGCGACCTTCACACGCGAAGGCGCGACCGACGTCCGGATGGATCGCTTCCCCGCGTTGTCGATCCCTGCTGGCGAACCGGCTACACCATTCATCCCGGCCGGTGCATTCCAAGTCGTTTGGACCGGGAAGCTGGTTATTCCGCGGCGGCAGCGGCTGATTTTTTCCTTCGGGGGTGAGGGGACCGCGAGTTTGAAAATCGAAGGCAAGGAGGCCTTGACGCAGACCGGCGATCTTGCAGGCGCGGCGTCGGCTTCAACGCGCTTGAATCCGGGTGAGCATGACATCGAACTGACCTACTCCAGCAAAGCCGATGGCTCGGCATCCTTCCGGCTGCTTTGGGAAGAAGCCAGTTTTCCGCGCCAAACCGTGCCCTCGTCCGCGTTTCAAGCGGCAGGCACGCCGGAAGCCGCGAACGGCGAATTGTTGCGGCATGGCCGCTTTTTGTTTGCGACGCAAAATTGCACCAAGTGTCATGCCGCCGCGACTTCGCTTGGACCATCACCCATGCCCGAGATCAGTGAGATCGCGCCCATTCTTTTTGGCACCGGCGATCGCAGCAGTGAGGAGTGGTTGCGCCGCTGGATTGCAGAACCGCACACGATCAAGCCTACCACAGTGATGCCCGCGTTGGTGGATGCCAGCACGGCTGAAGGCCGCCAGGCTGCGAGCGATATCGCAGCTTATTTGACCAGTTTGAAAATGGGCACACCTGCGGGCACTGCTCCCGATCCATCACTGGTCCAGGAAGGTGGCATGCATTTCCATGAACTCGGCTGCGTCGGTTGTCACAACCCGCCCGACAAGGGGCTTGCTGATCCCGCGCGCGTGCCTCTCAACAACGTCGCCTCGAAATATTTGCCGGGCGCGCTGGTGGCCTTTCTCAAGAAGCCCGATGCCAATCACCCGTTCATCAAGATGCCGGACTTCCGGATGTCCGATGCCGAAGCGAATTCGATCGCCGCATATCTAACAGCCGCATCATCGGGCAAGGAAACGAAGCTCGCGGAGAAGCTGCCTGATGGTGATGCCACGCGCGGCGCGAAGATCGCGGCCTCGCTCCAGTGTGGTGTTTGTCATCCGGGCATGCCGATGTCACCGGAGTCGGCTCCAGCGACGATGGATGCGATTTTCAAAAAGGACTGGGCTGCATCCGGCTGCGTTGCGCCTCCTGAAAAACGCGGCAAGGCTCCGCGCCTCAACCTCGACGATGCGGGACGCGCCGCCTTGATCGCATTTTCGAAAACGGGCATCGCCTCGCTGACCCGCGACACAGCCTCCGAATACGTGACCCGCGAAATCACCAACCTGCGTTGCACGGCCTGCCACGCGCTTGACGACCAGCCAGCGAAGTTGGCCGCAGTTCATTCGGAAACAGAGCCACTGGTCGCGCACTTGCCGAAGTTCAACGAACGCGTCGACCAATCCCGCCCGCTGCTTACTTATACCGGCGAAATGCTCTACACCTCGACGATCGAGTCGATGATCGCCGGCACCGTCAGTGAGCGGCCCCGTCCCTGGCTGGGCATGCGGATGCCGGGCTTCACCTCGCGCTCCACGCTGCTCGCCAACGGATTTTCCCGCCTCCATGGCCTTGAACCCAACAAGCCCGCTCCTTTCAAGGTCGACCCCGCCCTCGCGGAAATGGGTAAGACGCTCGCCAGTGCCAATGGCTTTGGCTGCACAACCTGCCACGCGATCGGTGATGCTCCCGCGACCGCAGCGTTCGAGGTGCAGGGCATCAATTTCAAGCTCATCGCCTCGCGCCTGCGGGAGCCTTATTTCCACCGTTGGATGGACAATCCCCAGTCCGTCGTGCCCAGCACCAAGATGCCGCGCTACTCCCTGGACAACAAATCCCAACGCGGGGATATTCTCGGCGGCGACGCGCATCAGCAATTCGACGCGATCTGGCATTATTTGCACCAGTAGCAGGCTTTTCGGCGCTTTCTTCGTCCAGCCCCGTTCCGCTCATTGACCAGCGGCCCTCCGTCGCGTTAACCTCGCGTCCCCAAGTTCCATTTCATGAAAAAACCGATCACTATCGCCATCACCGGAGCCGCCGGCCAAATCGGCTACGCGCTCCTTTTCCGAATCGCTTCCGGCTTCCTGTTCGGCCCCGACCAACCGGTGAACCTGCGCCTTATCGAAATTGAGCCCGGCTTGCCCGCGCTCGAGGGCGTGATGATGGAGCTCGACGATTGCGCGTTCCCGCTTCTCAACGAAGTCGTCGGCACGGCGGATCTTGATGTCGGATTCAAGGATGCGAACTGGTGTTTGCTGGTCGGTTCGGTTCCCCGCAAGGCCGGCATGGAACGCGCGGATCTGTTAGGAATCAATGGCAAGATCTTCACCGGCCAGGGCCAGGCGATTGCCCGCAACGCGGCCAAGGATGTGCGGGTGCTGGTGGTTGGAAATCCATGCAACACCAACGCGCTGATCGCCATGAACAACGCCGCGGGTGTGCCGAAGGAACGCTTCTTCGCGATGACCCGTCTCGATGAAAACCGCGCCAAGAGCCAGCTTGCGAAAAAGGCGGGCGTGCATCAGTCGAAGGTCACCAATCTCTGTATCTGGGGAAATCACTCGGCGACACAATATCCCGATTTCACCAATGCCAAAATCGATGGCAAACCCGCCACCACCGCGATCACGGACAAGGCCTGGCTTGAGGGTGAATTCATTGCCACGGTGCAGCAACGTGGCGCCGCCGTCATCAAGGCCCGCGGGCTTTCCTCGGCCGCTTCGGCCGCCAATGCCGCGCTCGATACGGTTCGCAGCATCGTGAATCCCACAGCCGCGGGTGACTGGTATTCGGTGGCGGTTTGCTCCGATGGTTCCTATGGCATTGAAAAAGGCCTGATGGCCTCGATGCCGATCCGCACGCGCGCGGATGGTGCATGGGAGGTTGTGCAGGGAGTTCCGGTCAACGGTTTCAGCCAGGGCAAAATCGATCTCACCATCAACGAGCTCAAGGAAGAGCTCGACGCTGTGAAGGATTTGCTTGGAGCGAAATAATTTTTTTCCGCGGCTGAGCCGCGAACCTAAATCTAACAAAAACCCATGAGCCTGCTCTTCTTCAAACGGGTTTTGGCGAATCCGCTGCGCGTGGGTTATCTTGTGCCGAGCTCGGGCGCATTGACCCGCAAGACAGCGGGCCGATTGGATTTTTCCGCACCGCGGGTGGTGGTGGAACTCGGGCCGGGTGAGGGCTGTCACAGCCGGCAAATCGTCCGCCGGATGTGCACGGCCTCGCGCTTGATTCTGGTGGAACTCGACGATCATTTCGCCGCTCATTTGAAACAACAATTTGCGGGTGATCGACGTGTGACCGTGGTCAATGGTGACGCCTTGCAACTGCAGCGGACCTTGGAAGACCTCGGTGCCGCGGATCCGGATTATATTGTTTCGGGAATTCCATTCACCATCATGGACCGCGGCCTGCGCGAAAAACTGTTAGCTGAAATCGCCGGGGCCATGGGGCCGGCCACGATTTTCGTGACTTATCAATTCTCATCCTTCCTGTCGGAACACCAGTTGTTTACGCTTTCCAGGAGCGAGCATTGTTTGTTGAACGTGCCCCCATTGCAGGTCATGGAACTCCGCAAGGCCGCGGTCGCTTGAGCGGGGGATTTCCCCGTCGTTGCCGTCACACCCGCCCCCGCCGGGAGCCGGGGGATATGATTGGCCCTCATGCCCGGTGCGAAAACCCTTCACCCCGCAGAGACACTTCGTTAGGCATGCTGGCAAGCCACACGCTTTATCGGAGGCAACAAGCCTGTGGCTTATACCGAACCAAATCATTCCATGAAAAAACAAATCGCCCTGTTCCTGTCGACCGCCGGCCTGCTGCATGCAGGCGCTCCCGAGATGGATACCACCCTGACCGCCAAAGCCGACCCTTGGATCAAGCCCATCGCCGACATCCGCGCCCGCTATGAGTTTGGGGATACGGATGGTCTCGATACCTCCAACGCCCTGACCTTCCGCGAGCGTGTGGGTCTGAAAACAAAAGCCTGGAACGGCTTCAGCGCGTTGATCGAAGGGGAGTTCACCCAGGTCCTCGTCGACGACTACAATGCCAACGCCGGCCCGACCGCCGATCCTTACGATCCGGCCACCACGGTCATTTCCGATCCCGAGACGAACGAGCTGAACCAAGCCTATTTGCAGTATGAGGGATTCAAGACCACCTTCAAGGCTGGCCGCCAGCGCATCATTTATGACAACGCCGCTTTCATAGGCAACGTCGGTTGGCGCCAGAACGAGCAAACCTACGATGCGTTTTCCGTCGTCAACAAATCCATCGATGGCCTGACGCTCAATTATGCTTATATCAACCAGGTCAACCGAATCTTCGGTTCGGATGCGGATTCCCCGATCACTGCCAAGCCCTTGTTCGGAAATGTGCAGTACCTCAATTCGGACATCCACTTGTTCAATGCATCCTATACTGGCATCAAAGGTGTCACCCTGGGTGCTTATGCCTATATCATGAACTTCGAAGACTTCAGTGTGTTCGACAACAACACCTTCGGCATCAGTGCCAAGGGCAACGTCGCGGGCCTCACGCTTTACGGTGAGCTCGCGTTCCAGGATGAGGCCGGTCTATTGGGCGATGGTGAAGCGGCATACTATCATGCGACCGCGACCAAGACCTTCGGGCCACAGTCAGTGACCCTGGGTCTTGAGCATCTCGACGCCGGCTTCAAGACGCCGCTCGCCACCGTTCACGCCTTCAATGGCTTTGCCGACGTGACTGATGCTGCCCGTCTCAATGGCTCGCACAACGGTCTCACCGATCTCTACCTCACCCACACCGTTCCGATCTTTTGCGGAATCAAATGGATGAATGCCCTGCATGCCTTTGGGGATGACGAAATCTCCACGGGATATGGCTGGGAGTTCGATTCGGTGCTCACCAAGAAGTTCAACGACAACTTCACCGCCATCGCCAAGTTCGCCCAGTTTGAAACCAACGGTGATCCTTATACCGGCGGCGCTACGGGCAAGGTGCTTCCAACCACGCAACGCGTCTCCGTTGAGGTGGATTATACGTTCTGATAGCCGGTTAATTCTTCAGTCGCTGCGAAGCGGGGCATTCCTGAGTGGGGATGTCCCGCTTCCTTTTTGTTATCTTCAAGTGCCTCAGGTGTCATCCTTCAAAATCAAAATTCAAAAATCCCCAATCATCATTCATCAATCAGTTCCGTCACAACCGCGCCAGCCTGTGCAGTTCGATTGATGATTGATGAGGCGATTTGTTGATTGCATTCGCTGAGGGCGGCGGGAACTTCCCCGCAATCAAACGATGTGCGGCTTCTTGACCTGGCAACATCTCTACTGTATTTCGAAATCGATTCTCAATCCGATTCCCTCATATGTCCCATCCAGCAAAGAACACAATCTGCCTATGGTTCGATCGCGACGCCGAAAGCGCGGCACGATTTTACGCCGAGACTTTTCCCAATTCATCAGTCGAAGCGGGGCATCGGTCGCCGGCTGACAATCCATCTTGCAAGGAAGGCGAAGTGTTGACCGTCGAGTTCACCGTGATGGGAATTCCCTGCATCGGTCTCAACGGCGGGCCTGGAGTTGAGCACAACTGGGCATTCTCGTTTCAGGTCGCGACCGATGATCAGGCTGAGACGGATCGCTACTGGCAAGCAATTGTCGGCAACGGTGGCGAGGAGAGCCAGTGTGGCTGGTGCAAGGACAAATGGGGGCTGAGCTGGCAGATTATGCCGACTGTCCTGACGAAAGCGTTCACCGGTCCAGACCGTGACGCGGCCAAACGGGCATTTGACGCGATGATGACCATGAAAAAAATCGACGTCGCTGCTATTGAGGCGGCGGTCCGTGGTTAGACTTTTTACAGGACCACAAACCTTCAAGGAGCGGCGATCTCCCGGTCGCCGCAGGTGAATGCGAGGAGATTGAGAAAGCGGTCGTTCACCTCTCATTCGCACGGCGACAGGAGACCGCCGCTCCTTGGGAATAGCCCTGCCATTCTTCGGGCACGCTCTCAAACCACCCGGCATCGCGGCGAAGCTGTGGCGGACTTGGATTGGCTGGCCAGACGCCTTTACATGAGCTATTCTGAATCTGCGATCCAACAGCTTGCCAAGATCAGCTGATGAAAAACTCCGGAAATCATTCAAAAAATCGAAGCAATGTTACGATGCGGGGACTCACACCACTCAATTAACCAACACATGGGGTCGTTGGATTTCGGAACACACGCTTCCCTTTATTCCCTCACCCCGCCTGGCATCGCCGCGAATGCCATTTCGCACAAGCCGATGAAGGCTTCTTCCACCAGACTCGGCTCGCGCTTCGATGAATGGAATCCACCCCATTCGCGCTCGATACCGGGTTCATCGATATCGACAACCTTCAAAGTTCCATCGGCGATTTCACGGGCGGCGATCCATGGCGCGACGATGCCGACACCAATGCCGAGCTTGGCCATTTCCTTGATCGCCTGCATGTCTCCGAGGACAAGCGGCTTCTTTCCCCGTCCGCATTTCTGCTCCAGCCATTCTTCGATCAAGCGGTAGGTTTCGGTGGCTTTCGCATAAATGATGAACTGATGATCATTGATGGTGGCCAGCACCGAGGAAGGATCGAGGGCCCAGGGATGGAAAGGGGACACGACAAGCGCCAGGCGGTCCTTGAACATCGGCCGATAGCCTTCATCCCCGACGCTCCGGGGCTTGAGACCAACAACCAGATCGAGATCGGAGCCCGCAAGTCGGTCCAGCAAGTGCGTAGTGTCGCCGGCCTCGATCACCGGTTCGCAGCGGGGAAAGCAATCGCGGAATTCGCGCAAGACCGAGGGGATGATGGAATGGCAGAGGCTGTGTGGCGTCCCGACCCGGATCCGGGTTTGGCCCCAGCGGCGCAAGCCATCGAGATCGCGGCTCGCCTGGTCCAACTCGGACAGAACCCTTTTGCAGCGCCTCAGGAGAATTTCACCTTCGGGGGTGGCGACGATTCGTTTTCCGGATCGATCGAGCAGGCGGCATGAGAGTTGATCCTCAAGCGCTTTGAGCGAATGGCTGACGGCGGACTGGGTGACAAAAACCCGCCGCGCGGCGAGCGTGAAGCTGCCTTCTTCAACGACCGCGACGAAGGCCCGAAGTTGTCTCAAGTCGGGGACCCAATCCATGATGAACGGTTTTCATCGAAAACCTGGGCCGAATGAGCACTGGTTGTGCCAAAGTACAGCCTTTGGCATTCCACGCGCTTTCAGGCCCGGCGATGGAACGATCGAAAGGCTATGGCAGAAGCGGAGCACCCATTCGTCTGGGCTTTGTTCCGCTCAGCGATTCCGCGCCAATCGCGGTCGCACGGGAAACCGGGATTTTCGATCGCTATGGGCTCGATGTCGTGCTTTCCCGCGAACTGGGATGGGCCAGCGTCAGGGATAAAATGTATTACGGGGACTTGGATGCGGCCCAGTCCATTTCGGGAATCGCGTTCGCCTTGGGTCTCGGTTTCAGCGAGTTAAGGTGCGAAGTTGCGGTTCCCCTGGTGATGAACCTCCATGGAAATGCCATCACTCTGGGGATGGAGCTCAAGCCATCGGTGATTGGCGAAGGCGAAGGCCTGCAGACCTTTCTTGCAGAGTCATGGAAAAAGGACAGGCCCTTGACCCTGGCTGCGACCCACCGCTTTTCGTCCCACCATATCTTGCTTTATCAATGGTTGAAACGATACGGGCTGTCGGTGCCATCGGATGTGGAAATAATTTTTTTGCCGCCACCGCTCATGCCACGGCACCTCAAGGCGGGCCAGATCGATGGCTATTGCGTGGGTGAGCCATGGAACTCCGTGTCGATTCTGGATGGAACCGGTTGGTGTCCGGCTACGTCGTCGGACCTGTCCCACGGCCATCCCGAAAAAGTCCTTCTCCTTTCCGGAAAATTTCTGCGCGAACAAAAGGACGAAGCCATCGCGCTGACCGCGGCATTGCTGGATTCCTGCAAGCTATGCGAGGACCCCGCGTTCAGGAACGAGATGATCTCCATTCTGGCGCTGAAGGAATATACGGGTGCTTCCGAAGAAGTATTGCGCAATAGCCTTGGCGCCCAATTTAACACAGGCGCCGGTTCCTCAAGTGCCGAGTCGTTCCATATGTTTTATGGAGATTCGGTGAATCGGCCCACGGTGGAAAAGGCTTCGTGGTTGTTGGCCGGATTGCGTAACATTGGGATTTTGCCTGATGTGACCTGCGGTTCGCTATCACGCATTTATCGCGAGGATCTTTTCCATGCCGCGACGCTGGTTGCCCACGGGCATGAGTGTTCTTCATCCGCCCGATGAAACTACATCCGGGATTTGCATAGCCATTCCACGCGACTTGGCATCGCTGCGGCTATGTGCTCGATCGCGGCATGAGCATAATCGAGGGCCGCTTCCGGTCGGCTTGATGAAATAGGACCTATATCACCTATGAGACCTATTCTTGAACTCTCCGGCGTTTCGAAAAGCTTCGGCCGCGCTCACGAACGCGAACGCCGCGAGCTTGTGGAATATTATCTGTCGGTCGTCGGCTTGGGCAGCTCGATGCACAAATACCCCGGCGATCTCTCGCAAGGCATGCGCCAGCGGGTCGGCATCGCGCGCGCCTTCGCGCTGCAACCGAAGATGCTGTTGCTGGACGAACCCTTTGGCATGCTCGACTCGTTGACGAAAATGGAGCTACAGGAAGTCCTGTTAGATCTATGGCGCCGGAACAAGCTCACGACGCTCATGGTGACGCACGATGTCGATGAAGCCATCTTCCTCTCGGACCGCGTCGTCATGATGACCGATGGCCCCGAGGCGGAGGTCGGTGACATTCTCACGATTCCCTTCGCCCGCCCCCGCATCCGTGCAGAGGTCATTGCGGATCCCCGTTATCTGGAAATCCGCAACCACCTGCTGACCTTCCTTAACGAACGATCGCATATCCGTCCCAGCAGAATTGCGGCGACGAAAGCGGAGGAGCCGGCGGATGCCAAGGTCCGCAGCGGGCCACTTGCCGCCCTTCAGATGCTGTAATCGCGTTTGGCAGGCTTTGATTTTTGATTTGCGGAGAAGCATCTCCGGCTATGGTCCGCCATGGCCCGCCCGAAGCCCGCGATCATCTTCATTTTCATCACGCTGTTCCTCGATATCTTCGGCATCGGCGTCATCGTGCCCGTCCTGCCGAAACTGGTGGAACAACTGCAGGGCGGAAATGTCCAGGCCGCGGCCCACGCGGTGGGTTGGCTGGGTGCCTTGTATGCACTGATGCAGTTCATTTTCTCACCGGTGCTTGGCAGCTTGTCGGACCGCTTTGGCAGACGTCCGGTGATCCTCACATCGCTGCTAGGCTCCGGCCTGGATTACCTGCTGTTGGCATGGGCTCCGAACCTTGGCTGGCTCTTTCTCGGTCGGATCATCTCGGGGGTAACCGCCGCCAATTTCTCCGCGGCGAGCGCTTACATTGCCGACGTAACTCCTCCGGAAAAACGGGCCGCCGGCTATGGCATGATTGGAGCGGCCTTTGGTCTTGGATTCATCGCGGGCCCTGCGATCGGCGGTCTATTGGGAGCACATGGCCTGCGCATGCCTTTTCTGGTTGCCGCCGGCATCACGTTGTTGAACTGGCTTTATGGCGCATTCGTATTGCCGGAATCGCTGGCACCGGAAAATCGCCGGCCCTTTCATTGGTCCAGCGCCCATCCCATCAAGGCGATTGCCTCCCTCAGCCGTTGGCCGCTGGTGCTCGGTCTAACAGGAACCCATTTCCTGAGCATGATCGCGGGCAATATTTACCCGAGCTTGTGGGTCCTCTACACCGCCACGCGATACGGCTGGGACAGCAAGCAGGTCGGCATGTCGCTAGCCCTTGTCGGAGTCATGGCCGCGACCGTTCAAGCGGGCTTGGCGGGAAGGATTTTGAAAATCATCGGCGAGCGCCGCGGAGTTTATGCCGGCCTGCTCGCGATGGCTGTCGCAATGACCTGCTACGGCGCCGCCACTGCCGGGTGGATGGTCTATTTCATCATCCTGATCGGTTCGCTTGCGGGCGTTGGTTCGCCTGCGGTCCAATCCATCATTTCCAAATCCGTTCCCGCCGACGAACAAGGCGCGGTGCAGGGAGCATTGAATAGCATCACCAGCGTTGCGGGCATCATCGCCCCATTGATGTGGACAACGCTGTTCTCCTTCGCCATCGCCCAACACGGCATCATCCATCTTCCCGGCCTGCCGTTCTACATCGCGGGTGTCGTCGCGCTCCTCGCCGCCTTCCTCGCCTGGCGCGCGTTTCACCTCGAAAAACAAAGTCCCAGTTAAATTTGAGATCTGAGATCTGAAATTTCAAATTGTCCCCATGTTCCTCTTCTCCCTCTGCAACCCCGGCTCCGAAAAGGCGCTGAAGATGGAGGCTGCCCTGGCGATGCCCAGCTGGCGGCCAAGTTATCAAAAGCGCGGCTTTGTCACGTTCAAGACCGACGATGAATCCAGTGGCGGCGGATTGCATTCGCCATGCCCTCCTACTGTGGAACTGGCCTGCGCCCGGCGCCTCTGCGTTTCCCTTGGAAAAGCCGCCACCCGTGACGAAGCCAACAGTCTCATTACAAACAGCACGTCTGTTAGCACTATTCATCATGCCCGCTATCAGGAGCGGAAAATGCAAGGCTTGCACGATGAACTTATTTCCACTCCGAAGGATGGTGACATCGTTGGCACGGTCGTGGAACACGGACCCGATGAATTCTGGGCTGGCTATCATCGTCACGCAGCTTTCCTCAGTCCCGATCCCGCGGGTGATGCTGGCATCGAGATGCCACCCCAATCTCCTTCGCGCGCATGGCTCAAGCTTGAGGAGGCCGCGCGGTTTTTCGGACTCACATTTTCGACAAGGGATATCGTTGCTGAACTCGGCTGTGCTCCGGGAGGTGTTGTCCTGGCCTTGCTCGACCGCGGAGTTTCTGTCATCGGCGTGGATCCCGCGAAAATGGCGGAGGTCGTCACCCGTTCGGCAATCTCCGATCGCGAAAATCCTTCGCGCGATCGGCCGTGGTTTTATCACGTCCGAAAACCCGCCGCCCTCGTCTCGAAGCGCGATCTTGGCAACGATGTCACATGGTTCATGTCCGACATGAACCAGACGCCGGAGGTGGTGCTCACGGAATGTGCCCGCTTTTGCAAGATGGCTCCGGGCATCCGCAATGTGCTCATCACGTTGAAACTGACAGATCTAACGGAAATCACCCGCAAGCCCGCGTGGTTCGCTTCACTGCGGGAAATGGGTTTCAAGACGATCCGCCTCCAGCAACTCAGCGTGCATCACCGCGAGTTGGCACTGCTGGCGATGAAATAAGGAAATTTCATAGCGCTTCAATTGGCATCAGAGGCGCGGATGAATTTCTGTTTGGCCAAAAACTTGAGGGAGGCGGTTTTCCATGCTTCCCACATGGGCCCCTGATAACCATTCAGACCGTGGCCACCCGAGGGAAGTTTGAGGTATTCGGAAGGAACGTGAAATTTTTGCAAGGCGTCGAAATACATCTGGCTGTTGGCCGCGGGGACCAGTTGGTCGTCCTGGGCGTGTGCGAGAAAGGTCGGCGGTGTTTTCGCGCTGACCTGCTTTTCGTTGGAAAACAAATCGACCGCGGCGGCGTCGGGTGAGGGGCCTAACAGATTCGATTTTGAGCCTCCGTGGGTTTGTTCGCCCATGGTGATGACAGGATAGATGAGGATCGAGAAGTCGGGCCTGCTGCTGAACCTCGCGATTGGATCCTCGGACTTGGCATCTCCCTCGTCGAAATGGGTCGCAGCTGTCGAAGCCAAATGCCCGCCCGCGGAAAATCCGATGTTGCCGATTTTGTGTGGATCGCATTTCCACTCGGCGGCATGCAGGCGGACGATGCGGGTCGCTCGTTGGGCGTCGGCGAGAGGGATCGATGAGTTGCCGTTGGGGAGGCGATATTCGACCACGACACCCGTTACGCCGTGGTAGTTGAACCATGTGGCGATTTGGTGACCTTCCGGGTCCTTCACCAATCCGCCATAGCCGCCGCCGGGATAGATGAGGACCGCGGTGCCATTGCCGTGGGGCGGAAGATGCACGGTCATAACGGCTCCATCCTCGGGCGTCGCTGGCGCGGTGAGAATTTTGCCACTCGTTACGGAAAAGCGCGGTGCTTCCGCGGGCTTGGGCGGTTCGGCGAGGGCAATTCCTGACAGGAGAAGAGCGAACGGCAAGGCAATGAGGGTTTTCATTTGGTCCACTATGGCTTCCGGTGGCCGGGCTGCAAGAACCGGCGCACAGGTTGAGAAAAAGCGAACCACGAATGGACGGGCAATGGACGCGAATTAGAGATAGTGGAGTGGATCCTTGATGGGAAGATAAGCTCTTTTCTTGTGTCTTGTAGTCTTGAGTCTTCCCCCATTCGTGTTCATTCGCGTCGATTCGCGGTTGAAAATCCAGAATGAGATGCCCCTGAGAGCTGCGCTTCGCCGTCTTGCGCTTTTCGCGGCACAATGACCGCTATGGACGGCTTCATGAAGGGCAGGCGGCAATTTCTAACAGGCAGCGCCGCATGGCTGGCAGCCCGCTCGCTGGGCCTTGGGCAAGGGGGAGCAGCCGTCAAGACGATCTCGATTTTTCACACCACCGATCTCCACGGCCACATCGTTCCAACCCGCGCAAGGACTCCTCGGACTCGCTGCTGGTCGATGTCGGCGACGTCTATCAAGGCACCGCCGAAAGCCTGCAAAACGGCGGTAAACTCATGCTCGATTTGTTCGGACGCCTTGGCTACGACGCATGGACTCTCGGCAACCACGATTTCGATTGGGGTCCGGAAATGCAGGAAACCAATCTCAGGCTTTCGAAATCTCCGGTTCTAACAGGAAATCTCAAACGCGATGGGTCACATGGGCTGGCGCTACGAGGATGATTTCGCGAATCCCATCCATCAAATCCTCGCGCGCAATGAGGGCGTGGACATCTTCCTCGCGGGTCACACGCATCAGGATAAGCCGCAGTGGGAGATCGGTCGCACGCTCTGCACACAGGCCAGCTATTATGGCATTCATTGTGGACGTGTGGATCTGGCCCTTCGCGCTCACACTGGATGCCGGCGGTGCTCCTACAAAATTCCTCCACAAAGGCCAACCCGTCGCGGCCGACCAGCGCTTCATCATCGGCTTCATCACCTACGACGTACAATCCGGCGGCCAACAGCTCATGCGCACGCGAGACATCCTGGCAAATCCTGCGGCCAAACGAAGGACCACCACCATCGACACCCGCAGCGCGCTTATTGACGGCATTCTGAATCGCAAGGAAATCTCCTGAATCTGTTAGCTTCTCTTCTTCAAAAGCCGCTCGCTGAGAAAGAGCACGAAGAACGCGATGGCTATCGAGATCGCCGCGAGTTTCCAGACGGTGGCATCCTGGCCAAGCTGCACACCTTGATAGATGGCGACGGAGAGCGTGGTGGTTTTGCCCGAAATATTTCCCGCGACCATGATCGTTGCGCCGAATTCCCCCAAGGCCCGGGCGAAAGCCAGCAGGATGCCTGCAAAAATCCCGCGGCGGGCGAGGGGCACCGTGATGAAAAGAAACACCCGCCACTCCGGCGAACCCAGAGTGCGGGCGACTTGTTCGAGCTCCGGATTCACTTCTTCAATCGCGGGGCGGGCATTTTTCACCAGCATGGGCAGCGACATTACGGCCAGGGCAATGACCACTGCCTTCCAGGTGAAGATCACTTCGGTGTGAAACCAATTCTCGACCCATGGTCCAAGCGGTCCGCGTTTGCCGAATATTTTCAAAAGCACCAATCCTGTTAGAACCGGTGGCACGACCAGCGGCATCGACACCGCGGTTTCAAGCAGCGTCTTGCCGCGCCATTGCTTGCGGGCCAGCAACCAGCCGAGCAAAACCCCCGGGGGTACGATCAAGGCGGTGCCCAGAATCGCCATCGCCACCGTAAATGCGACGATCCAGCATTCCTCCGCGTTCATTCGATGAGAGTGAACCCGGCTTTGGTGAAAGCAACGTCCGCCTGCTTGTCGGCAAGATAGGCGATGAACTTGCGCGCCGCCGCGGCATCCTTCGTGTCCTTGATCATTGCTACGGGGTAAGTGATCTTAGGCGCTTCGGCGGCGCTGACCTCGAGCGCGGCGGTGACCTTCTTGGAAATGGCGGCGTCCGTTTTATAAATGATGCCTGCTTCGGCATTTCCGGATTCCACCACCGCCATTGCGGCCCGCACGTTCTCCGCCGGCACGACCTTGGCTGCGACCGCATCCCACAAGCCGAGCCTGGCGAGCCAGGCTTTCGCGTAAATCCCCGCGGGGACCGCTTTGGGATCGCCGAGTGAAAGGTGTTTCACCGATTCCGAAGCAAGGTCTGATGCCTTCGAAATGGTGGGACCTCCAACAGGCACTATGACAACCAGCGTGTTTTCTAACAGATCTTTGCGGGTGTCCTCCGCGATCAATCCGGCTTTTTGGAGGGCATCCATCTTCGCTTCATCAGCCGAGAAGAAAACGTCGGCTGGCGCACCGGCCTGGATCTGCTGGGCGAGGACATTCGAGGCGGCGAAGTTGAAGTTCACCTTGTCCCCACCGGCGGCTTGATAGGCGGTGGCGATTTCCTTCAAAGACTCGGTGAGGCTCGACGCCGCGAAGACCGTGATTTCCCCTGCAGCTAGCCGGCTGGCCGCAAACAGTCCGAGCGCGAAGGTGGGGATGCGGAACACGGCTATATCAGAAATTAAAGAGGTGGTTCATAGCGGGTCTTGCGCCAGGAAACTGCCTCAGACAATCGGAACGTCCCATGATTGCAACCGCAAACTCGCCCAGCGGAGGGGATGCTTTCAGCGGAATCATCCTGGATTTCGCGGTTTTTTCTTGGGCATTTCGCCCCGCATCCACTAGACCGCGGCATGGAAGAAACCACACGCGACCACGGTCTGCAGCCACTCGATGGATTGATGGAGCGCTGGAACCTGACCAATCACGATCTGGTGGGTGTTTCAGCCGAGCAATTGAACCATAAGCAAGTCCAGCGCGCCCGCAAAGGCCGGCAGCTTACGCTTCATTTGATGCAGAAGGTGGCCCGGGCCCTCAACGAGGCGGTGCTGGGCACTTTGGGCAAAGAATCGAAGCCTGCCTTCGTGCCTTATCTCCATCGCCAATTGTTTTCTTATGCCAAGGGTTATGATGCAGCGGCAGTCGATGCCAACGAACCATTGATGCCCCAGTGAAGCACGGCGCGGCCTCATGGACGATCGTCGGCCAAGGCTTGGCAGGGACTTGCCTCGCTTGGTCACTATGGCACCGGAAGCATTCATTCCGCATCGTCGATTCAGGCAAGCCCGGGAGTTCATTCATCGCGGCTGGAATGATCAACCCGATCACCGGCAAAAATTTCGAACCAAGTTGGCGGATCGCCGAATTCCTTCCCGAAGCGATCGGGTTTTATCAACACATCGAAAATCAGCTTGGCCGCAAGTTTTGGATTCCCATGCCGGTCCTGCGCTTGGCCGCGACTGACAAGGAATGGAAGAAAATCGAATCGAAGTTAGGCAGTCCGGATGTTGCGCCTTGGATCACGGCACCGATGATATCGCCCCCAGGCTGGTCGGGAGCTGTTGAACTGAGAGGTGGGGGGAGACTCAATGTCCCCGAATTCCTCGACGCGTCACGGGAGTTTTTTCAAAGCGCTGGTTGTTATGAAAACGCCCAAATCAGCGGAGAGTGCCGTGCGGGCGAAATCCGTTGTGAAGGTGCTGTTGGGCTGCTGGATGGAAGTTATGGGGCTCATCGCTGCGCAAAGGGTGAAATTCTAACAGTTCGCGCGAACGGTTGGGATGAGAGCCGCATCAGGGTCGGGGCAGGGGGATGGATGGTTCCCATCGGCGGTGGTTATTTCAAGGCAGGCTCGACATACGAGTGGCATCACCTCGATACGAATCCCACAGCCGTGGGTCGGGAACGCATTGAAGCGATCACAGCCCGCTTGGGTGGTCCCGACTTCGAGGTAACTGAACACGTTGCAGGAATCCGTCCGATCCTCCGGCGCAGCCAGCCACTGATGGGTCGCTATCAAAACGGCTGGATGTTCAATGCACTTGGATCGAAGGGCTCGCTTTATGCACCGGGCATGGCAGATCGCCTCGCCGCATGTTTGGCGGATGAAACAGAGCCCGAGCCTGAGTTGGACTTTCAGAAATTCATCGCTCAAACTCGGACCGATGGGTGAACCACAGTTTCCACCGCGGCCGACACTGTTGGCTCAGGAGTTGATCCGTCCATTCATCCACGAAGGGGACATCGTCATCGACGCGACCTGTGGCAATGGCCACGATACCTTGTTTCTCGCGGAGTGCGTCGGGGCTTCCGGAAAGGTGCTGGCTTTCGATGTGCAGGAAATCGCCATCGCTTCGTCGAAAGCGATGTTGGAGGAATCGGGCTTGGCGGATCGCGTGGAGTTTTTTCACGAGTCCCACGCAAGAATCATCGGTCGCGTGGAAGCCGCTTCGGTGGCGGTCATCATGTTCAATCTCGGGTATTTGCCGGGTGCCAACAAGGACGAGACCACCCACGCCGATGAAACTCTAACAGCTCTCGCTGCGGCATCGGTGTCGATCAAGGCCGGCGGGATTTTGTCGGTGGTTTGTTATCCCGGGCACGATGCCGGAGTCGGAGAATCCGAGGGCGTGGAACGGTGGTTCAAAGCACAAACGGGGGCGGGTTGGCGGGTGGCGAAATATGGGATGCTCGGAACCCAGCGGTTGGCACCTTTTGTGCTGCTGGGTCTTCGTAAGTAGTTCCCCCTTCAGGTGGGGCGGTGGAATGCACCCTAAAGGGATGCACTACGTACGGAGAATGTCCCGCGGAGTGAAAATCGACTGGCTTCGTTCTGGTATGATTTCCTGGGATGTTTAAGCTTCGGCCATGGACGCCCTGATCCACCATCTCGAGCACAAGGAGCACCTCAGCCCCCGCGAAGTCGCCGTCGCTGCGGATCTGCTGCTGGATCCCGCAGCTCCCTTGGAAAAAAAGGAGCGCCTGCTTGAAGCGCTTTCGCTGAAGGGCGAAACACCCGCCGAAATCGCGGGCTTCGTCGAGGCCTTTCTCGAACACGCGGTGGATCCCCATCTCGGCTTGCTTAAATTGGAAGGCCCGACCCTCGATGTCTGCGGAACCGGCGGCGATCAACTCGATCTCTTCAATGTTTCAACCACCGCGATGTTCATTGCCGCCGCTGCGGGCGCGGTTGTTGTGAAGCACGGCAATCGCGGCATCACTTCGAAAAGCGGTGGAGCCGATGTGCTCGAAGCTTTGGGAATCCGCATCGATCTTTCGCCGGATCAATTCCGGAACTGTGTTGAAGCCGCGGGGATGGGTTTCATGTTTGCACCGAACTACCATCCTGCATTCAAAGCAGTCGCTCCTGTTAGAGCAGCCTTGGCCAAGCGTGGGGTGCGGACGATTTTCAATCTCATCGGCCCCTTGATGAATCCTGCGAAACCGCAGTGCCAGTTGGTCGGAGTTTTTTCCCGCGACCTATGTCCGGCCTTCGCTGAAATTCTACAGCGCCTCGGCCGCGAGAGCGCGTGGGTGGTTCATGGCACCACCGGCGACGGCCGCTCGGTCGATGAAGTGAGCCTTATGGGATCGACCCGCATCTGCAAAGCCGGCGGGTTTCAGGACACGGAAGATGAAGAAATTAGGCCGCGCGATTTTGGCCTCAAGCACGCCGAAGTCAGCGAGCTACAGGGAGGCGACGCAAAGACCAACGCCGCCATCCTCGAAGCGATTTTATCCGGCAAGGAAACCGGTCCCAAGCGCGACATGGTGCTCTTGAATGCCGCCGCAGCCCTTGCCTGTGCTGGTCTTGCCGATCACATGGGCGATGGGATCGAGACCGCGCAGGAAATGATCACCAGCGGCGCGGCGTTGGATCGTTTGAGAAGGTTGCAGAAGGCGTCGCGGGAATAGGCGTTATTCACACCAATTCCGCAACAATCGGATCCACCAGCGCCCTGCCGTGATGGATGAGCATGAGTCTCCCGTCCTGAATGATTGCCAGCCCTTCGTTTGCGAATTGCGCAGCTCTCCGGCGGCCATCGCTTTCTAACAGATCGAGTGAAATCCCATCCCGCGTCCTCAAGCCAAGTGCGATCCGCTCAAGACGCCGCGCTTCCTCATCAAGCGTTTCCGATTCCGCCAACGCATGGCCTACAGCGGTGACCTGCAAAATATAGCGGTTCGTATCCGCGACGTTTTTCCAGCGAATGCCATCCAATGTGGAAACCGCCGACGGACCCAGGCCGAGATAGTCTTCACCCTGCCAATAGCCGCGGTTGTGGGACGATTGATGGCCGTGCCTGGCGTAGTTGGAAGTTTCGTAGTGATCGAAACCCGCCGCTGTCAGCATGTCGTCGGCAAGATGGAAGAATTCGGCATCGCGGTCTTCGCTTTCGCGCATCTCGCCGCGGCGGAGGGATTCAAAGAAGGCGGTGTCTTCCTCGTAGGTGAGGTTGTAGGCGGAGATGTGGTCGGGATTGAGGGCAATGGTGCGCTCAAGCGTTTGTTGCCAATCGCTTTTCGACTGGCCGGGGATGGAGAACATCAGATCGATGTTGATCGAACCAATGCCAGCATCGCGAAGTACAGTCACCGACTCAGCGGCTTGTTCGGGAGAGTGTTCGCGGCCGAGGGTTTCAAGCACATGCGGAGCGAACGATTGGATGCCAAGCGAGACGCGGGTCACACCAAGTTCGCGGAAGAGCTCCGCTTTTGAAACATCGAAGGTGGCGGGGTTGGCTTCGAGAGTGACTTCATCAAGTGTGTTGAAATCAATGAAGTCATGCAACGAGCCGAAAAGTTCTGTTAGATGAGTGCGGGAAAGCATGCTCGGAGTGCCGCCGCCGAGATAGATCGTGCGGGGGTTTTCCTGCAAAGAAGCCATTCGATTTGTCGCTTCAACGGCCAGTGCCTCAACGAAGCTTCCGATCGAAGTATTGCCCGGCGTGTGTTTGTAAAACGAACAATACGGACAAACCCGGTGGCAGAACGGAATGTGCAGATACAGCAGCACGATTCGTGATTTTCAGGCCGGGCCCTGCACTTCCGCGACGTAGCGGGCGATGGCTGTGCGGGTGATGGTCGCGACATCCGCGTCCGGCCGTGCGAAGGCTGGAACGAACCATGGATAGGAACCTAACAGATCCGTGACCACCGCGATCTCTCCGTCACAGGTGTGTTGCCCGCAACCGATGCCGATGATGGGAACCGGCAGCGTTGCGGCGAGCGATGACGCGGTGGGGGGGACAACGGATTCGAAAACGATGGCGAACACGCCGGCATTTACGAGAGCTTCCGCGCCGACACGCAGCGCGTCGGCTTGCTCGGGGGTTTTGCCCTTTTTGCGATAGCCACCTTCCTCGATGACCCGCTGCGGCAGCATTCCAAGATGACCCATGACGGGGATGCCGGCTCCGACGATCGCACGCACCTTGTCAGCCTGCCGGACGCCGCCTTCCAATTTCACCGCTTCCGCACCTGCCGCCACGAGTTCCCGCGCGGTGTCGAGGGCTTGCTGCGGTGTGTCGTAGGTATGGATCGGCAGATCGCCAACCACCAGGGCCCGCGGCTTGGCCCGGGCGACTGCGGAGACGTGATGAAGCATGTCCGCGAGGGTGACCATCGTCGTGTCGGGAAATCCCAGGACCACCATCCCCAGCGAGTCGCCGACGAGCAGGACATCGACCCCGCTTTCGTCGAGCAGGCGGGCTGTCGGATAATCGTAGGCGGTCACCGCGGCGATGGGCCGACCGCATTTGCGGGCGCGTATGGCATCGGCTTTTTCGAGGGCGGTCACGGGATTTGCTGCCGGGATTTCATGATATGGGCTGGGCTTCCCGGAACCAAAAAGCCCCCGCGCGGGCGGAGGCTTTTGCGGAGAAATGGCGACCCGTAAGGGAGTCGAACCCTTCTTGCCAGGATGAAAACCTGGAGTCCTAACCGATAGACGAACGGGTCGTAAGTCGCGGTTGCGGGCGGAAAAGAACCGTAGCGCTCCGGGCATTGCAAGATTTTTTCGGTAAAAATCCACCTTCACCCAAGCTTTTGCGTCAGCGACAACCACATTGTGCGGCAGTTACGCTTGTAACCCTATTGGTTGCTTGTCAATCGGCGGCGGATTCCTACGTTGGCGGTCCCTTTCGCTCCCAACCACGCGGAAGTTTTGACATGAACACGACCCTGCTTGCCAATGCCGCAAATGAAGCCCGTGGCCTCGCCATGGACGCCGTCCACGCCTGCAATTCCGGCCACCTCGGTCTGCCACTGGGCTGTGCCGAAATCGGTGCCGTGCTCTTCGGCGAATCGATGCGCTATTACCCGGATGCGCCGAAATGGCTGAACCGCGACCGCTTCATCCTCTCCGCCGGCCACGGCTCGATGTTCCTCTACGGCTGGCTGCATCTCTCGGGCTATGCTGTCTCGCGCGACGATGTGAAGCACTTCCGCGCGCTGCATTCGATCACTCCGGGCCACCCCGAATTCCATGAAACCCCGGGCGTCGAGGCCACCACCGGCCCGCTCGGCCAAGGCGTGGCAAATGCCGTGGGCTATGCGATCTCCGGCAAGCGCGCCGCCACCCGTTTCAACACGGCGGAGCACACCATTTTCGATCACCACGTCTTCGCGATTCTCGGCGACGGCTGTTTGCAGGAAGGCGTTGCAAAGGAAGCGATCGCCTTCGCCGGCCATAACGGCTTGGACAACCTGATCATGATCTATGATTCCAACGACGTCACCCTCGACGCGATGGCGGTCCTGACCCAGGGCGAGGACGCGGAAAAATATTTCACCTCACAATGTTGGGACGCGGTCACCATCGACGGACAGGATCTCGTCGCCGTCAAAGAGGCCGTCGAAAAAGCCAAATCTGTTAGAAATGGCCGCCCGAAAGTGATCATCGCCAAGACACTGATCGCGAAAGGCATTCCTGAAGTCGCCGGCACTGCGAAGGGCCACGGCGAGGGTGGTGCGAAATTCATCGATGCCGCGCGTGCGGGCATTGGTTTGCCTGCCGACGAACATTTTTATGTTTCCAAGGAGACGCAGGAATACTTCGCGGCCAAGAAGACCGCTTCGAAGGCTAGCTTCGAGTCATGGCAGAAACTCTACGATCATTGGTCGAAGGAAAATCCGGGACTCGCCGCAGAGTTGACCGCGGGTGTGGGCCTTTCGGTGCCGCTCGATTTGAGCAGCAAAATCCCGGCATTCCCCGCCGACTACAAGGATGCGACGCGCAATGCGGGTTCGTCCATCATCAACGCGGTTGCCAAGGCGATCCCGCAATTGATGACCGGCAGCGCTGACCTTTTCGGATCGACGAAAAACTACATCAAGGACGGTGGAGATTTCTCGGCGCAGTCTCCGGGTGGACGCAATATCTGGTTCGGTATCCGCGAGCATGCGATGGGCGCGATGGCGAACGGTATCGCTTATGACGGCATTTTCCGTGCGAGCACCGCGACCTTCCTCGCCTTCGCCGACTACATGCGCGGTTCGATCCGCCTCGGTGCCTTGTCGGGCTTGCCGGTGACTTATATTTTCACGCACGACTCGGTGGGAGTTGGCGAAGATGGACCAACGCACCAACCGGTGGAAACCGTCAGCGGCCTGCGGGTGATTCCAAATCTCGACGTCATCCGCCCCGGCGATGCCGAGGAAACCGCGGGTGCCTTCGTTGCCGCCATGTCGCGGACGGATGGACCCACCGTGTTGATCCTGACGCGTCAAACGATTCCGCTGATGAACGATCTCTCCGTCGATGCGCGCCGTGATGGCGTCCTTCGCGGTGGCTACATCGCGCACAAGGAAACCGGCAAGCTGACGACCATTCTGTTAGGCACCGGCTCGGAACTACAGCACGCGATGGCCGCGGCCAAAGAACTCGGCGACGGCGTGCGCGTTGTGTCGATGCCATGCTTCGAGCGCTTCGAGCGCCAGGGCGCGGACTACAAGGAAAGCGTGCTGCCCAAGGCCTGCACCAAGCGGATTTCGATCGAGGCCGGCGTCACCGACCTGTGGTGGAAATACGTCGGCACCGAGGGCAAGGCGCTCGGCATCGACCGCTTCGGCCTCAGCGCGCCGGGAGATGTTGTGATGAAGGAACTTGGCATGACCAAGGACCACGTCATCGCGGCGGCGAAGTAGGGGCGATCGCCGGTCGCCCCGTCTGGCGTTTTAAGAAAGCTACCTGGGCGACCAATGATCGCCCCTACGCCTTCTTGATCGC
>JANMJQ010000204.1:0-1694 GCA_031371445.1 Akkermansiaceae bacterium | reverse complement strand
TGACACGCGCGGATTTACCGCTTGGTTTTTGAGGTGGGTGGATTTGAATGCGGCGTGCTGCCTCCCACGCGCCAAGGGTCCGACTCGAACGTGCGACTGCCCGACTCGAATGTGCGGCTGGTTTTCAACTGCCCGTCATGCGGCAAGAATCTAACAGCCGACCTCTCGCAAGCGGATGTGACCGGCCCCTGTCCGCAATGCGGGCGACCGGTGACAGCTCCCCAGCCCCGCTTTCCAGCCAACTTCGCGGTCCATTCACCGCAGCCTCTAACAGCCGCGGCGATCGAGCCGAAGACCGGCGAGCAGCGCGTGCGGAGAAGCCGGATTAATGCCGATTCGGCACTGGACCATGGACACAACGATCAGCGTGAATTGGCCAAAACCTTGTGGATCATCACGGTCTTCATCCTCGTCTTTTGCGCCGTGGTTGCGGCGACTTGGCTGATGCAAAAATGGATCGGCAGTTAGAAAATATAACACGCTTGTAATAAGACGGTTACTGGGCATCTATCGATATTGAAAAAAGCGCCTTTTTTAGCGCGAAGTTCCTTGTTTCCAACGTCTGAATTTCAGACCATTGCCGCACATGTCCGACCCTGCGAGCGAAGCGCCAAAAGTCGATACCCAAGTCGGTATCCAACAGCAATACGACGCGGCGCAAATCGATAAACTCGAAGGCCTCGAAGCCGTCCGCAAACGACCCGGGATGTACATCGGCGATCCTGATGAACGGGGTCTTCATCACTGCGTTTTCGAAGTCCTCGACAACTCGATCGACGAGCATCTTGCCGGCTATTGCTCGCGCATCAAGGTCTCGATCCATGTCGATGGCTCGGTCTCCATCGCCGACAACGGCCGCGGCATTCCGGTGGACATGCATCCCAAGTTCGGCATGCCCGCCGTCGAACTCGTGCTCACCAACCTCCATGCGGGCGGCAAGTTCGGACAAGGTGCTTACAAATATTCCGGCGGTCTCCACGGCGTCGGCGCGAAGTGCGTCAACGCGCTGGCCGATTGGTTCAAAGCCGAGATCATGCGCAATGGCAAGGTGCACCTCATCGGCTTCGAACGCGGCAAGACAACCATTCCGCTGCATGTCATAGGCGAGGTCGATGCAGGAAGAACCGGGACGATGATCACCTTCTTTCCCGATGCGACGATCTTTGTCGATACCATCGAGTTCAAGTTCGACCGCTTGTCCACCCGCCTTCGCGAACTGGCTTTCCTCAATCCCGGACTCACCATCGACCTGGAGGACGAGCGTCCCGAGTCGGCGAAAAAAGCGACCTTTTACTATGCCAAGGGTATCGAGGAATTCGTCGCACAGCTCGGCGAGAACAAGACGCTGATTCATGAAGAGCCGGTGATCCTTCACGGCCGCCGCCAGATCGATCTCGATTACGACGGCAAGAAATCCACCGACGACGTGTTCGCGGATGTGGTTTTCCAATACACCGATTCCTACAACGACCAGATCCTTTGTTTCGCCAACTCCATCCCCAACGGCGATGGGGGCACCCATCTAACAGGTTTTCGCACGGCGTTGACCCGCGGCGTCAACCAGTACGCGAAGGTGAACAAGATCCTCAAGGACAAGGACGCCGCTCTAACAGGTGACGATGTCCGTGAAGGCTTGATCGCGATCATCTCGGTGAAAATGCCGAATCCACGCTTCAGTTCACAGACCAAGGACA
>JANMJQ010000173.1:0-4353 GCA_031371445.1 Akkermansiaceae bacterium | reverse complement strand
GCGGCCTCGATGCCGGCGCGGATGTCGGATGGCTCGTATTGTTTCTTATAGAATCCACGGATGACGGCCACCAGCGCCTCGCGAAACGCAGTAAGGTGAGTGCCGCCTTGCGAGGTGTTCTGGCCGTTGACGAATGTATAGTATTCTTCGCCGCTCTCGGGAGTGTGGGTGAAGGCGATTTCGATGTCTTTGCCGATTAGATGGATCGGCGGATAGAGTGCTTCATTTTCCATTTCCTCACGCAACAGGTCTAGCAGCCCGTCCTTCGAGCGGAACTTCTTGCCGTTGAAGTTGATGGTGAGCGCGGGATTTAAATAGGAATAATAGCGGCACATCTTCTCGACGAAGGCGTCCTTGAATTTCGCCTTGGCGGGAAAAATCGTGCGGTCGAGTTCGAAGGCGAGGCGGGTACCGTTCACCCCGTCGTCGCGGCGCGGGTTCTTCATGTCGAGGGTGAGCATGCCTTTGGAAAACTCCAGCGACTTGGTTTCGCCTTCGCGCCAGGCTTGGATCTCGAAAAAGTTAGACAGCGCGTTCACCGCCTTGATGCCGACACCGTTGAGGCCTACGGATTTCTTGAAAGCCTCGCTGTCATATTTGGCACCGGTGTTGATCATCGCCGCGCAATCGAACAATTTCCCGAGCGGAATCCCTCGCCCGAAGTCACGCACTTCCACGCGGCCTTCCTCGTCGATTTCGACGCGCACTTCCTTGCCGTAGCCCATGATGTGCTCGTCGATCGAGTTATCCACCGCTTCCTTGAGCAGGATGTAGAGGCCGTCGTCGGGCGAGGAGCCGTCGCCGAGCTTGCCGATGTACATGCCGGGTCGCATGCGGATGTGTTCGCGCCAGTCGAGGGATTTGATGTCGTCTTCGGTGTAGTCGGCTGCCATGGGGAAAGTTGTTCCGGGGTTCCTAAACGGTCGCCGCGCGGGACGCAAGGGTTCCCGCCGTTCCGATTAAATTATTCGCTTTCCCGAAGGATTTCCCCATGATTTCCCCATGAAACCCTTCGCTTCATGGCTGCTCGGCCTGGTGGTCGCGCTGCTTGCCACCTCCCCCGTGCTGCCGGCGGCGACGCTGGGCAAGCCGGTGATGTATGTGACGCAAGTGCCGATTCCGGACGAGCGATTGGACAAAACGATCACGCTTTCCCAAATGAACATCACCACCACGATGATGAGTCCGCTGGCCGATCCCAAGGCCGCGCCGCGCGGCGGGGCGCTGTGGATTCGCTACGCGGACAACACGAAACGCAACCTCACGGAAGCCGCCGGCTTCGGCGGACCGGTGGATGGAAACCACAACGCGACCGGGCCGCAGGGCGCTAACAGCATCGCGGTGATGCGGCCGTTCATGGACTGGAGCGGCACCAAGGCGATCTTCGCGATGGTCGTCGGCGCGCCCACCAGCGCCAGCGACACGACGGTGTTTCACTGGCAGCTTTACGAAATCACGAGTTTCCTCCAGGGCCAAACGCCCGTCATCACCCACGTCGCCGGACAACCGGCGGGCTATAACAATTTCCACGCCTGTTATGACACCCAGGACCGGATCATTTTCGTGAGCGACGCGCCGCGCGGGATGCTGGCGCATCTCTATCCGCAACTCGATGAATACATGTCGCTGCCTTGCTCGACCGGCTTGTGGCGGTTAGACCGCACGATTGGCGAGGTGAAGCAAATCGTCCACACGCCGTCGGGAGCGCAGTCGCCGTTCATCGACAGCGCGGGCCGGGTGATCTTCGTGCAGTGGGATCATTTCACCCGCGATCCGCAGGCGTCCACGGACCGCGTGCCTATTGCCCGATTCAAGGCCGATGGCGTCACTGTCGATACGGCGGCTTCGGACAATTGGACACAGACCTTCAATGGCAACGGGATTTTCAGTAGTGAAGCTCCGGGCTCGACCTTCACGCTCGGCAACATCCCAGGGAATACTATCACGAACAATTACGCAACGTATGCGGCCCAAAACACTTACCCGGAACCCCGCAATTTCGACCGCACCGCCTTACTCACCAGCAACGTCAACGGCAACGCGCTGAACCAGTTTTTCCCGTGGGAATGCCGCGAGGATGGCTCCGGCCACGAGGTGGCAAACCATGCGGGCCGTCACGAAATCTCGCTTTCCGTCAACCCCAGCCTCAACGACGATCTCAACCTGGTGACGCTGAGCAACAGCGCGAAACCGACCGGCCTGAACTTCATGCAACTCACCGAGTCGCCCGTCACGCCCGGCCTGTTCTTCGCGGTGAACGCGCCGGAGTTAGGCACCCACGCGGCCGGGCCGATCATCACCTATCAGATGGCAAACGGGGTGAATCCGGACACGCTCGCGCTGCGCTACATCACGCCCACGCAAGTCCCTCCCAATCCCGCGCTGCAATCGGAGCTGGCGAATCCCATCGACATTTTCCGCAATCCCACGCCGCTCACTGACAACACGCTGCTCGTCGTGCATTCGCAGGCCAAGCGCTTCGATGGGAATCTATCCACCGCCGCCACGCCGCAGTCGCGCTACAATTTCCGCCTGCGGATGATGAATCAATCGACGGTCGGCGGCGTGACTTCCTACACGCTGGACTCCGCCTTCGCGCCGACCTCGCAGTCCAACGTCAACCTCAGCTACTACTCCGGCGGCCAGGCGGTCTCCTATCAGTGGCCGCTGTGGGAACTCGATCCGGTGGAGGTCGTCGCACGGGCTAACAAGCCCTCGCAGCTCGCCAGCCCGATCGCCAGCGTGGAGCAATCGGTTTTCGACGAAGTCGGCGTCCACGCGCCGACACTGCAAAACTATCTGAAAGCCCGCAACCTCGCGTTGCTGGTGAACCGCAACTCCACCCGCCGCGATGCCGCGGACAAACAGCAGCCGTACAATTTGAAAGTCGCATGGTCTAACACGCAGACGCTCGGCGCGGTGATCTCCGGTGTGACGCAGAAGGTTTACGACATCGGCTGGATGCAGTTTCTCCAAGCCGATGGCCTGCGCGGCTACACGCTGGATGGCCTCAACGCCGCCGCGCTGCCCGTGCCGGGCCGCCGCATGATGCCCGTGCCGATGTATGATCCGCCGGCACTGGCGGAAAATCCTCCCGTAGCCGGTGCGCCTGCGGGCTCGGTGAAACTCGGCAACGACGGCTCGTGGGCCGCGGTCGTGCCCGCTGGCCGGGCGATGTCATGGCACCTAACGGATGGCGCGGGCACCAAGAGCCAGGTGAAGGAACGCTTCTGGGTGACCTTCGCTCCCGGCGAGGTGCGAACCTGCGCGGTGTGCCATGGCGTGAACACCAAGGACCAGGCGGGGAATCTGGGCGTGCCATTGAACAAGCCCGACGCGCTCTACACGATGTTGGATTTCTGGAAAACCGCGCACCCGCCCGGTACCCTCCAGCACGCCGCCACCACCACCAATGTTTTGAAAACCGCCGGAGCCATCACGCTCCACGTCAACCGCAGCGGCGGCAACACCGGACCTGCCAGCCTGCATTTCACGACGGCAGACGCCACCGCCCTCGCCAACACCGACTATGCCACTGTTAGCGGGGTCCTGAACTGGCTGGACGGAGACACCGCCTCGCAGCCGATCACCGTCCCCTTGCTCAATCCAACCACCATCGGCCCCAGCAAACAGCTGACAGTCACCCTCAGCAGTCCGCAATACGCCACCCTCGCCAACCCGGCGAGCGCCAGCGTCACGGTGGACGAGCCACCGTTCCAAGCCTGGCTCTTCAACAAACTTGGTGCCGCCGCGAACACTTCTAACGGCCTACCCACCGCGGATCCCGATGGCGACGGCATGGTCAACCTCATCGAATGGGCGCTCAACGGCGATCCATCCATCAACTCACAAGCCGGGCTGCCATCGGGCACCTTGCAGAACAACCATCTCACCCTCACCTTCACCCGCAATCCATCCGCCACTTGCATCGTCGAGGTTTCGGATGATCTAACGGGCTGGACGGCCGGCTCCACTTACGGCCCTGCGGGAAACATTCCCGACACCGCAGCCACCACCGACATCACGCCGGCGGGAAGCCCGGCGGGTCTAACAGTGGTCCGCGACAACACGCTGCAAGCTCCCGGCGCGCACCGCTTCATTCACTTGCGGGTGGAAGGCCCTTGAGTTGCCAGGATGCGCGCTCTAAATCCGCTGCTCTTCGAGATCGTACACGTCGAACCACACCTGGACCGGGCGGTTCCGGGGGATGTAGGTGGCGATGTAGCCTTCGAGGAATTCCTGGAGCTCCGGCGGCATGTCGCACGGCCGGGTGTAGCGCATCTTGTTGTTCCAGAGAATGATTTCACGGGTGTCCTTGATCGTCGCGTTTTCGGTGATCCAGGCGGCGACTTC
>JANMJQ010000141.1:0-1595 GCA_031371445.1 Akkermansiaceae bacterium | reverse complement strand
GTGTTCGATCGCCGGCAATGTCGCCAATAAAGGTGACCCCGTTGCACGAACGGCGGCGGCGGGATCACGGACTTTGCGATCGGCGATTTCGACACCCAGCAACAACATTACACCACCAAAAAAGCCAAGAACTCCCCCCACTGCGGCAAACACCAATTTCCGGGGACCTGCAGGTCTTTCGGGAACCATGGGCATATTTTCCCAACGCAAGACCGAAGCCGGCACCGAGGCAGCCAATGTCGTTTCCCGCAAGCGGAGAGCGACCGAATCGTGAAGCGCGCGGTCACCGTCGGCATCGCGGCTCATCGCACGGAATTGTTCGCGGATTCCTTCGACATCGATGGCCGTGCCCCGTGCCTGGGCGAGTTCGCTTGAAATCTTCAACTCGTTTTCCTTGGCCACGCGGTAACGTTGCTCCAACGCCTGGCCGGCGGACTTCACGGTTTCCGCAAGCGTCGCTTTCATCAGCGCAATTTCGTTAACGAACGCCTTGTAAACCGGATGTTTGTAAAGATAGCGCTCCTTGGCCTTGCTGAAATCCGCCTCCTTCTGCTGGATTGCCCTGATCTGCGCAAGAACGCCGGTGCCGCGCTCGGACGCTTCCAACCCTGCGAGTCCGTCGGGATTGGCTGGATCGAATTTCGTATAAGCTTCGAACTCGGACTCCAGCTTCAATCGCTTTGCGGTCGCATCCGTCAACTGCGATGTCAAGGTGCCCAACGTATCTTTCATTGGGCTGCCACTGTCAGGGCTTTCCAAGCCGGGAATCGGATGGCTTTCGCGAAATTCCTGAAGCAACCGCGCGGACGTTTCCATGCGGACGTGAAGCCGCTCTTCCTCGCGTGCCAAACCTTCGCTCGCTTGCCGCATGATTCCCAGTTGCCGTTCGTTCGTCCACTTCTGGTATTCGTCCACCAGCGATTCAACGAGTTTCTTCGCGCGCACCGCATCGGTATCTTCCACCTGCACGTTGATAATCCGTGTGCCGCGGCCCAGCTCGATCCTTACCCGGCTTGCCAATTTTTCCAGCAACGCTTGGGAACTGATTCGCGGGGAGGCGAAATCCGAATTTGCAAGGCCGTTCGCTTCGATGACACGCATCAACAAGGTCGATGTCTGCATCCCCTGCTCCACCGAACGCATCTGCTCAAGGTCACGGGTTTCCTCAGGAGCAATGGCCCGGATATCGAGCACCGCCGGGGCCGCGCTGTTGACATAAACCGATCCTTCGGAGCGATAAGTCTTCTGCATGCGCGCCGCCACAAGGTAGAGAGCTGCGGCACCCGCCAGTGTTAGAACAACGACCATCCAGCCGCGGCGGAGCAAGGTTCCGAACAATCGGCCGGCTTCAACCTTGGGCAGGTAATAGGTCGGATCGGCGGAAGCCGGCGCTGACAGGCGCGCGGCCGGAGTGGCGACCGGGTAATCTTTTGAATGGGAAAGAGACATTGTAATTCTGTTAGAAAAGGCTCTCCGGAATCGTGATAACATCGCCGTCCCGCAGTGGGATGTCGGCGCCCTTGCCGTTGGTGATGTTTGAAAGGTTGATGATTTCCAAACTGCTGCCACCACCGGCGGTCACCCGCTTGAGGCTG
>JANMJQ010000097.1:0-40998 GCA_031371445.1 Akkermansiaceae bacterium | reverse complement strand
GCGGCACGCGCCCTGCAATCCTTCGCGTATACCAATTTCGGCAAAGCTGGAACTGTTAGAAGCCGCAAGACAGCCGGCGATCTCGGCATCACGCAGTTGGTGTTGTCCAATGAAGTCCGCGTGAACCTGAAGCCGACCGATTTCGAAAAGGGCCGCGTCCGCCTGCTGGCGCGGATCGGTTCGGGCAAGCTCACGCTACCGAAAGACATGCCCATGCTCGATACCTTCGCCGCGGCCGTGTTCGAAGGCGGAGGGCTTGGCAAGCATTCGAACGAAGAGCTGAAACAAATCTTCGCCGGCAAGAACGTCAGTTCCACGCTGGGAGTGGCTGACGATGCCTTCCTGCTGTCAGGCAGCACGACGCCCGCGGATTTCGGGGCACAAGTCCGCCTGATGTGCGCCTCTCTAACAGATCCGGGTTATCGGAACGAAGGCTTCTGGCAAATCCAGAAAGCCATCCCCATGATCTACCAGCAGATCCGCCACACGACCGCCGGGCCACAGCAGGACATGGACTCGTGGCTGCATGGCGACGACCACCGTTTCTCGCTGGCCCCTGAGGAAAAGCTCGCGTCCTACACGATCAATGACGCGAAGAAATGGCTCACGCCGGAACTCTCCAAGGGCTATATGGAGCTTTCCATCATCGGCGATTTCAAACCCGAAGAAATCCTGCCCGACCTGCTCGCCACCTTCGGCGCGCTGCGTCCCCATGCCGCGCGCTACTCGGCTGATCCCGCGGCCCGCAAGCTTCAGTACGCGCAGGCTCCGGCCAGCAAGACCTTCACCTACGAATCGAAAATCCCGCAGGGCATCGCGGAAGCCATTTGGAAAACTTCGGGCATTCGCAAAAACCAGAAGGAGTTCCGCCGGGTCAATATTCTCGCCTCCATTTACGGCGACCGCCTGCGTGAGGAAATCCGCGAAAAACTCGGTGCCTCCTACAGCCCCAGTGCCGATGCAAGCGGATCGGAAGCCTACGAGGGCGACGGCTACATCATGGGTGTGAGCGAATGCAAACCCACCGATGTCGAAAAACTCCTCACCACGATGCGCGATCTCGGTGACAAACTTGCCACTGAAGGGGCAACCGCCGATGAACTCGACCGCGCGTTGAAACCGGTGCTCAGCTCGCTCGACAAATCGCTGCGCGACAACAGCTATTGGCTCAACTCCGTGATGAGCCAAAGCCAACTCGATCCCGGCAGGCTGGATCTCGCCCGCACCCGCGATGCCGACTACCGCTCCATCAATCTAACAGAAGTCAACGACCTCGCCAAAAAATACCTCGCGGCAAGCAACGCCCTGCTCGCCGGCATCAAACCCGCGGAATGATGGCAACGCAGTCCGGTGACATCGTGATTCGCGGGGTGCAGCCCGGCGAAATCCCGGCGGCGGTGGAACTGCTGGCCTACCTCAACGCCGACACGCCGGTTGAAATTCTTCGCGAACGATTGGACACCATCCTCCGCGAGTCGCCCCATTACCAGTTGCTCGGCGCCTTCATCGGCGGGCAATTGCTTGGCGTCGCCGGCGCATGGATCGCCACCAAAGTCTGGTGCGGCAAGTATCTGGAAATCGACAACATCGTCGTCGATCCAACCCGCCGCTCGTCCGGCATCGGCAGCCTGTTGATCGGCCATCTCGAGGAACTCGCCCGCCAAAACGATTGTGACATCGTGGTGCTCGACAGTTACTCGGCCAACCATGCCTCGCACCGCCTGTATCACCGCGCCGGCTTCCACATCGGCGGTTTTCATTTCCTGAAATGGCTTGAGCGATGAGCATGGAGCAGAGAGCGGAGAGCATTGGAGAAGAGTGGAAGGCACGGTTTCTCGATCTGTTGGAAAAGCACGCGATTTCCGACGCCGCGCACGATCTCGAACACGTCCGGCGCGTCGTCAGCAACGCACGGCGATTGTGCCACGCGGAAAACGCCGACTGGACCGTCGTGATGCCGGCAGCGTGGTTGCACGATTGCGTCATCATTCCCAAATCATCGCCGGATCGCAAACAAGCATCACGGCTTGCAGCCCGCCAGGCCGTTTCATGGTTGCAAGAGCTGCAATGGCCCCATGGCAGGCTCGATGAAATCGCCCATGCCATCGAAGCGCACAGCTTTTCGGTGGGCATCGAGCCGCGGACAATCGAAGCGAAGGTCTTGCAGGACGCGGACCGTCTGGATGCCTTGGGTGCCGTCGGTCTGGCCCGGACCTTGATGCTCGGCGCCGAATTGAAGCGCGCCTTCTATGATCCTGCCGATCCGTTTTGCTCAACAAGGGATGCGGATGATTCAGTTTTCACGCTCGATCATCTCTATTGCAAACTGCTGAAGCTGGAAGGATTGATGCAAACCGCGGCCGGGAAAGAGGAAGCGCGGCGGCGGACGCAGTTTCTAACAGACTTTTTGGATCAGTTGCGTGGAGAGATTTCCTGATCGGGTTCATGCTGCCGCGATCGCGCGGAAGTTTGGGCAACTGTTCCTGCTTTGGCCGCATAGGCTACCAGGGCATTTTAAGAAATCGTGTAGCCCCGATCCATGTCCCAGCGGGACAAATCACCGTGACCCAATCAATCGGCCAACATCGCGCCTAGACGTTTCTCCATCATATCTGTTAGACCGATAGCACCATTTTTTTCCGGTAATTCGCCGCTGCCCAGCATGTCGCTGACACGAAACGGTTCACCCGCAACCACACGCGCGGTCCGGAAAACCGGATAGGTCGGGAATCCCAGCAAGTCTTCCTCCAACCTGAGAATCGTTTCCGCCTGGCGGTCGAGGGAAGGATTTTCCATCAGGTAATCGCCCATATAACTATGCGCCTGCAGGGCGGTGAAGGCCCGATCAAGATCATCTAACAGAATCTCGCGCTCCTCTGCCGTTGGCGGTTTCTCCTCATCTAACAGCCGACGCCGGATGCGGTATCGCAACGCACGCACGCGTTCAGGTGGAGTTTCGGCTTTGGCGTCACGCGGATAGCGGGCCTCCACCAACTCCAGCAGATTTTCGCACATTCGTTCCAGGCGTTCATAAAGAGTGCCTGTGCCCGCTTCTCCAAGATACTCGGTTTCCTTGAGCGCCAGCACGCCGTTGCCAAGCCGGCGGATGCGGTCGATGACGGGCATCGATGGCTTGGGAATCCAACCGATGCGGTCTTCCAATCGCGACAAGCGGTCGCAAAACGTGGCTTTGACTTCCGGGTCATGGAAAAAGCGCAGCGCCACCGGCACGAGGAAGGCCTGCTTTCCTTCCGGCAAGCGCGACGCGACTTTCAACAGGATCGAAGCGACGCCTTCATTCAATGGATCGAGCCGACGATGATGGTGATAGATTTCACCCTCGGGAAACATCACGAGAGGCTGCCCGCCATTTTGCAACAGAGTCATCGCCGTCTTGATCGCGGCAAGATCCGGTCCATCGCGATCCACGGAAAAGACCCCACAGCTTTGGAGGGCCCAGGTGACCACCGGGTTCACCTCGAACAGCTCGCGCGCCGCCATGAACAAGGGACGCATGGTGTGCCTGCCGGCGACTTCCATCAGCACATGCGGATCGGAGTGATCCGAATGATTGGGTGCCAGCAACACGGCATGACCCGCCTCCACCAATTGCCGGACCGCATCAAAGCCTTCGTCATCGATGCGCCTCACGCGATACTTCCGTGCCAGATGAATCCCCCGGTTGACCGCGGAAATCAAGGGTGCAAGCCAACACCGCGGCGTGGGCGGACGGAAGGTATAGGGAAGGTCGTTGCGTAGGCGGCGCACGACTTGTTGCTACCATCAACGGGAATTGAAAAGCAGCAAAATGATCTCAATCGGGGCTCAAATACTTGTAGTCGATGAAGCTCTTGGACTGCACCATGCCATTTTCATCATCGTATAATACGGAAACAAAGTTGCCAGAAGGAGCGATCGACAGGGCTTTCAAATTCCGGTCCTTGTAACGGATCGGCAGATAGCCGCGCGCCTGCTTGATGTCGGCGTGCACGACCCCGAGCCTTGGCACGAACAGCGATTCCCATTTGTCATCATCCTGACGAATCTCAACCTTGATTTCTGGTTCCCGTGAAACCGAAACGAAAGTAGCGGTCCGCTTCGATGCCGCATCGTACTGTTTGAGCCTCAGGATGCGTATTTCCCACTGGGCCGGTCGCTCGTCGCTGGCAGGGACCAGTTCGGCAAATGGGATCAGCGTGACGGTGCCATTGTTGACGATATCGACCTTGGTTTCCCCCTTCTTTACCCCCTCGCGCCGCAGCTCGACATTATATCTCTTGGGCCGCAGCGCGAGCCCGCCGGTCATGTCCCCCAAGCTGTAGCCTTCCGGCCGCACCGGCTTGCCATCAATCACAAAATCGAGTTGGCCGGTTCCGGCGCTTACTGCATCCATCAGGCGCAGGAACCCATAGGGTCCGTGATTCACGTCTTCCTGTGCGTTCGCCGAGCCTAAAACCAAGGCGACGCACCTAAACAACAGCGGCAATAAGGATTTAGAAATCATTGGTGGCGGTGATGGTGGTCTTTAATTTCGATGTGACGATCGAACCGTCCGCCGCGCGTTGTCCGGGATCGGCGAAGATGGTAAATACTTTCCGAACTTCCGCGAGCACTTCCGGATTCGAAGTAGCGCTTGTCGCGGAGGCGATGGCCTGGCCGACAACCCAGACCCTGAAATTCCGCGAACGGACCGTGCCACTCTCGTAGACTCGTGCGAACACCTCCTCCGCCGCCGCATCGGTCCATTCGATCTTCGAAGGGTCGGAATAAAGTTTTTTGTTCCCGAACGCAAGGGTCCCGTCGGCTTCCTTTGCATGGGCCAGCGCCCCGGTGCTCGCATAGGGACGGCTCCTGATGACGGCATCCGCAATCCGGTCTGCAACCACCGAATTCATCGGAGCGTCAAGGATGACGGGTGTAGTTTGGGGTGCCATGGCGGGAGATCCCGCGTGGTCGCCACTGGTTTGCCGCGACAGTGCCGGATCCATCACCAGCGCTCCCGCAGCGATTGCGCGGAGCGCATCATGCGTGGCGGTGTTGAGGTTGACGTGGCCTTCGATGCGGGTCACAGGGCCCTCGCGTTGCGCGGCGGTTGGCGATCGCGACAGCCCGACATGGAACAGGTCCAGTAGATTCGCGGCGTTCATGCCGGGTTTGGTGACGGTGTCGAATTTCGGATGTTCGGGTCGACCGATTCGCAATGTGTTGCCGCCGCCATAGAAATTGCTGGCAGGAGAGCTCAGCGCCACATCGGGAAACGACATATAGGGGGCTGGAAATTTACAGGTCGTCAGAAAGGAATTGGTGGTCGCACTGTCTGAGAACTCCGGCTGGTACATGATGGGATCAAACACCCGCCCGAGTTCGGTAGCGCTCAGAAACGAACCCCGATTGGCAATGATCTGAATGGCCGATTGTTCCATTTTCGAATCGTAAGCAAAAGCGAACTTGGCCTGATCGGACAACTCCGTTTTGTCACTGGCCCCTGGAGTCCAAGTTCCCACTTCCGCATTGTGGCCGCCGTCGGCCCATTCCGATGGCAGCATCCGGTAAGATACCCGGAGTTTGGAAGCGCTGTCATTCTTATAAAGTTCCTTCCGGATATTCCTCCGGTTCGGGCTGATGTTATCCGGATAGGCCGACTCCTCCAGCGGAGCGCTCCTCATATAATAGGCAATACGCGGATCACCTGGATTTGCGTAAGTCTTGGTGAATGTCCATTCATACACGAGGCCGGGCACACACCCCTTCGAAATCGTCTCGGGAGTGCCAGCCTTGAAGCCATTGCCGGGAGCGGCGGGCGAATACACCAACCCTTGCTGCCTGACAATAGAGTGCGATCGGTCAACAACCGCGCCGTTCCACATCAGGGACATCCCCGACGCGCCATGGTCTTCGATCAAACTAAATGGGGTAGTTGGGAGGATGAGGATCGATGTGGGTCCCACATCTATGCGATAAGCAACCTCTCCGAACGATACTGCGCGGTATTGATTGGGTTCCAAGAAAACAGCAGTTTCTTGAGTCCAATATCGCCCGTTGATCTTGCTCAGGGAATGGGTAGTTCTGGCAGGATCATCCAAAAGGGCCGCAGAATCAAATGCGTCGCTCCCGGTTCCAGATCCGATGCTGTCCAAGGGCAGTGCCACCTCATAGCTGACCCTGGCTTTTCCCGATGACATCGCCTTGTTGGTCGGATTAAAAAGCTCGGCATACACTTTCATGCGGAATTTCAGGATATTGCGTCCGCCTGACACCGTCATTCCGTCATAATTGATTTGGAGAGACAATTCGCTCAACAGCGGGGCAACATCGAGGCCCCGGTATTTCCCTTCCAGCAGTGTCGGATTCGAATCCGCATCCGCATAGTCGATCGCACTGGCGGCCAAGGTTTTCACGTAATCCTCCGTGAAAGTCGCTGTTGGAACAGGCGTGGCCGAGGGCGACGAGGGAAAGCCGCCTTTGCGGGAATCGAAATCAGGAAGGGCAAGGGTGATGAATGCCGCCATTTCATCTACCGCCGAGGAAGGAGTCTTGGCCAGCAGTCCGTTCAAATTTTTCCTTGGGGTTCCAACCAAACTCAACTTGATACCGGGCGCATAGGGAATGAGCGGCTGTTCAAAATAGGGCTGAAGTCCCGGGGCAAGGTTTTCCTCCGCGGCGCGAACTTGTAAATCCACAAGCCTGCCGGTCGCGGGATTCCGTACAAGCGGCAGGACGGCATCGGGTTTTGCCGCAGCAACCGCCGAGTCCGGAGAAATAAGGAACGCCCGATTCTCGACAAGCGATTTGCCAATAGTGCCTTGATTGCTGTACGAAGCCGCAGGATCAATGGCATATAATGCAACCTGGTTCAGGGGCAGCTCCGTAGGCGACTCCGGCTTGGGATTGAGGCCTGGTGCCGGGAATGGATAAGGCTCGCGGGCATGGGTGGTCGTCGGGGCAGAGCCCGCCGCGAGGTTGCCGACGAGCTTTGGGTCGAGCTTCCCTTGCAAATCCTCCACCCAATAGGCATAGCGGGCGATGGTCTTGCCTTTGTCGTTCTGGATTGGCAGCCAGGAGGCACGGACCTTGTCGTTGTAGGGGAGCGTGGTGAACTCCTTGTATTTATCGGCAGGAAGATCCGGTGAAGCGCTCTTCAATAAAGGTTCGACTGCGGGCGCTGCAAGAGGTGCATCCGGAGCCGAAGGAGTCGGCGAACTCAAAGTGCTGAAAAGCGGAATGTAGCGATAAGAATATGAAGTTCCATTGGCCTTCCCGCGGGCGAGGAAAAGATCAGGGCTGGACTGAAAACCGGGAGTAATTGGATCAACAAGAGCGGATTGAAGGACGACGAAGTCGTCGTTAGCAGCATCAAGGGTCAAGATTCCCCGGACATCTTCCAGAGCGGCTTGCGCCGCAAGTTCAGCGCGCTGGCGGTCGGAGTAAGCCCGCGACGTATTGCGCTCGATGCTGACCACCAGCAATATGCCGACGGCCAGGATGAGCAGTGCTCCGACCACGACAAGAATCGATGGCAAGGTAAAGCCCGCCGTCCTGCGCGAAGATGGGGGTTCAGGGTGATACATAATTTCCAAATCGGAGAATGGCTGCGTAAACTTCGAGATTCGCATTCGTGTCGGCCTTGGCAGCGGTGCCAACAAGCTTGGAGGTCGCGCCACCCGCTCCATCCCAGTCCGATGAAGTCTTGAGCTTCGCCGTGAGATCGCGCCGGGCGACCACCAGTTTCAAATCGATTCCTTCCGGGGCCTTGGTATCGTTTTTCACCCATTCGATCCACTTGCCGCTGCTGTCACGCGATTTGGGGCGAGCCTCGAAGGAGATCACGCCGAAGGCGATCGGTTCGTCGAGGCCGGGATCGCCAAGGGTCCGGGTCGGGCCGAAAAGCGATGCGACCTTCGCGGTGCGGACCCCTTCAAAGGTGATCTTGCTCTCGGTGAAGCCGCGCATCAGGCATCTAACAGTTTTGCCGCCGATCACAAGATCCTTGGTGTAATAATTGACCGTGCAGAGATCACCGATGCGGTTCGCGTCGGATTGCGCCTGGCTGGGTTGCAAGCTGAGGAATCCGAGTTTGTCGACGGGCCACGCGGCTGACGATCGATCGAGCAACTCATCCTTGTGAAATCTCGCGGTGCTGAGATCGGAAGCGAGTTGCGTGATCAAGCCACGAGCCTCGCGTTCGGTGGCCACGTTGCCGCCTACGCGTTCATAGCCGGCGCCGGAAGTCCCCAACATGGACGCGGCCAGCAAGAGGATGATCGAACCGATCGCCATCGAGAACATCAGCTCAACCAGCGTAAATCCGCGGGTGTATCGGAGATGGGGATTCATGGAATGCGGGAGTAGAAATCGAGCTTCTGGCGTTTTGCGGCGGGAGCCGACGCGGGGAACTCCATGGAAATTTTCACGCGGACCATGGCGGGGGCGCCGGTGGTTACGGTGATCTTGGTCGCGCTGAGCGAGGCGATGTAGCTGACCCGCTGGCCGTTGATATCTTTCAGGCCTTTGTCATAGATCGCCTTGCTGCCAAGCTTGGCGACGGGTTTGCCTTCCGCGGAAAAGCCAAGCGCCCAGACTTCGCCGGCATTTGGGAAGATCTGGCCGATGGTAGTGGTGGTGAAATAGACCGGTTTGCCATCCCGCGACGCACGTATTTCATCCATGCAGGCTGGCACGATCCAGGTGCTGCGGGTCTCTGCTTCCGAGGCCATGCCGCTGCGACCGGATTCCGCGAGGGCGCCGAATACGATTGGCACCGCGACGGCAAGAACCCCCATGGCGATGATGACTTCCACCAATGATCCGCCGCGTTTGGCTAAAGATTTGGTTAAGGGTAATTTCATCAGTCGAGGCGGTACGGCCGGGCAATAGCGCGTCCGATTTTCAAAACATTTTCCGTGATACCGCCTTTGCCTTTGTTCACCGAGGCTTTCAGCGGAGAGCCGCGGTAGCCACCCTCGGCAAGCCGAATGATGATCGGCGCCGAGGTCGCCGCGGGATAGAGGAGGCGTCCCCGCGAATCGATGGCAATGAGATTACCCTTTACCGAATATCCTTGGGTTCCATAGGCGATTTCGACCTTCGCCGAATCCATGGGATTCTCGAAGCCATCCACCCGTCCGGTGTTCATGACCAGCCCAGAGTTGAGGCTTTGCCAACGCTTCAGCAGGCTGCCCGTCATCTTCTTCGTCGGGTCCCAGGTCACCACTTTGAACATTCCCACGCGGCAGACATTCTCGTTGGAGGTCACTTGGCTTCCTCCTTTATACAGGTCACCCGGTTCCGAAATCGCCAGGACAACCGTGGAGCGCGAAGTGATGGCGGTCGACCTGGCCTGCTCGATGAGGCCGATCAACATATCGGTCCCCGCCTTGCGGGATTGGGCACCCGTCCCCCCCAAAAGGGCGATCCCGGCGGTCATGAGAATGACGAGAATGGCGATGACGGCGATCATTTCGATCAGCGAAAATGCCGCGGACCGATTTCCCGCTCGTCTGTTCACCGCCCATCCCATTGCTATCAAATGTCGTTTTGTCGCCAAAGGTTGCACGGATTGTGCCAACACCAAGTAAACACATGAATTGGGTTAATCCAGTAATCTTGTCCGAATTTCAAATTGCGACAACATCGCCACAAGCCCCGGGAGGACAATTAGATGCGTCGTTCGGAGGGGCTAGTCCGAGCGCACGTCATACCAAAAGTGGTCCGCCGCCCGCTGGTCTCGGCCCTTGAACATCGTCCGGACCAGGATGGGGTTCAAAAACAGGTACCAATCGCCGAATTTGTCGAATTTCCGGCAAGACGTGGTCAGCGGCGTTTTCATGAGGGTATCCCAAACCCGGCCGCTGGCCCTCCCGTATGCCTTTAAGCGGCGGGCGAAATCGATGTCCTCCACGGACACAAAGCCCTCGTCGAAGCCGCCGATCGCGTCGAAATCCACTTTCCGGCACCAAAATTGTCCGAAGCTCACCCGCGCCAGCGCGAGATAGGGAACGATGGACAGCAGGCTGGCGACGATTCCCGGCGACCAGCGCTCAGGCAGCACCATCGCACCGCCGCCGACGATTTTCGGGGACTCGAGGCGCCGGACGATCTCCACCAGGCTGTCTTCATGCATCCGGCTGTCGGCATCGCAGGTGACGATGATTTCGCCGCTCGCGGCAGCCGCCCCGGCATTCCGGATTCGCGACAAATTCTTGGCATCTTCCGACACCACCAGGCAACCAGCACGGCGCGCGATATCGCCGGTGTCGTCCGTGCAACGGTTGAGGACGACCACCGTTTCGACCCGCGCGTCAACCCGCTCCGCCGCGATGGCGATCGCTTCCAAACAAGCCGGCAAAAACGCCGTCTCATTGTGCGCGGGAACAATCACTGAAATCACCGGACTCAACGCTCCTCCTTGCCCGGCTCCTCGGGTTCGTTGCCGAGAATGCCATTCAAAATATCGCCCGCACCACGCACCGCCTTGGTTCCTTCGTCGATGATTTTCATGCCCTGGTCCACCGCCTTCGAAGGCTCACCAATCACCGAGCGGGTGAACTTGATGACCTTTTCCCCGGTTTCAGGAATCACATCAAACATCCGCATGCCCGCCGCCGCGATCAAACGATCTGTTAGGTCTTCCTTGGGATCGTCGAGAGTGCCGGTGATTCGCAGCGTGGTCCACAGCAGGCCGCGTTCGCCTGGCAAAAAAACGTCTGTTTCCGCGCCGGGGATATTGGACAATGTGCCGGGTGCGAGGCCGAGACGGAACACGCCATCAAGCGTCTCGCCGCGGATCGAAAGGCTGCCCTCCAACCTCGCCAGGCCTTCACTCGAAAGCACCAACTCGGTGAGCGAAATTTCACCGGCCTTCCAACGCCATTTCGTGCGCACCTCATTCAACGCCATCACCCGGAAGCGGCGGGTGTCGGCATAGGCGGCAAGCGAGTCGAGGATCGGCAAAGCTGTTAGAACACCATCGTGGATCGTCAGAGTTCCGCCGGCCATCAACTGTCCGCTGTGATTATCGAGGGTGAAATCGGAAACCGCCTCGCCCGTTAAGCGCTTTGCCCAGTTGGCGTTGACGAGGTTCTCGCATTTCATTCCCCGCGCATCTCCCTGCAACGACAATTGGCTGCTGTTCATGTCCCACTCGCCGGTGCCCTCGATGCGGCCGGTCTCCCATGCCGAAACCGTCGCCTGGGTCAGGAACACCTGGTCGTCCTGATACCGCAGGTGAAGCCGGTCGAGCCGCAGTTCGGGGAGAAATGCAAATGGCAGACGGATCTGTCCGCCCTCGATATCGCCCTGGTAACGATCCTTGCCACCAACTCTTTCCGCATGAACGCTCATCCCACCCGCCACCGCGAGTCCTTGTTTGAGAATCGCCTTCACGGCAACCGACTGCACGTCGAACTCCTGAAGCTCCGCTTTGCGCGGCAACCACGCCGAGCTGTTAGATGATTTGGGTTTTGAAATTTTGAATTCGATCGGAGCTTCCGCGGCATTGGGCCGGGTGGCATCCAATGAAATGTCGAGACGCCTGATGTTGGAGCCGCGGATTTCCCACACACCGCGCCGCAAACCACCGAAGCCGACCTCGGTGTGAAGACCATCGGCACGCATCGCGGCGACAAGTCCATCGCCCGTCGCTTCGAACGAGTCGGTGCTCACGGTGAGTCCGTCCCAGGTGAAGGGTTTGAACTCGCCTTTCACCCCCGCCATGCCACTGGCCTCCGCCGACAAAAACTTGCGGAACGCCTCGCTGTGCAAATAGCTCCGCAAAGCCGCATAGGCCACGCCCAAGCCAAGCAAGGCAAGGACCAGCAATCCCACCGCAGCCTTGCCAAGCCAGCGGGTTTCTCCGGTGGCCTTGCGCCGTCTTGACCTCCGACTCATACGCAGGAGGTTATCGGCGATTCGGGCCTTCACAAGTCAGGACCGATGTCTCGAATGAAGAAGAAACCAGAGACCAGAATCCAGATACCAGCCCCCTTGAAGATTCACCGCAAAGTCGCAGAGGACGCAAAGGAGCGCAAAGGGAGCATTCAAATTCTATCCAATACCTCTTTCTTTGCGAAACTCCGCGTCCTTTGCGGCTTTGCGGTAAACTCTTAATGGTCTCTGGTTTCTAAATTTAGGGAACAAAATCGAAATTTCCCAAGCCTGCCCCATGAATTGCATGGGCAAGCCGCCCGTTTCGTGGTTCACCTCTGGGGATTGCCAATGAAACGCCGCCACTTCCTCACCACCACGGCCGCGACCGCCGCCGTGGCCGTTCTCCCCGGATGCCGCAAAGACGCCAGCGTGGTCCTGCGCATCTACACTTGGGCCGATTATCTCGCACCCGACCTTGCCGCGAAATTCGAAAAGCAGAACGGCTGCAAGCTGGAGATCGATACCTTCGATTCCAACGAAGCAATGTATGCGAAGCTCACCGCGGGCGCGACCGGCTACGACATCCTGGTGCCTTCCTCCTACATGGTGAAAACGCTGGCGCATGAATATCGTCTGCAATCGCTCGATCATGCGAAGTTGCCGAATTTGAAAAACGTCGATGCCGCTTACCTCAAGCATGCGCTCGACCCGGAGATGATTCACTCGGTCCCTTACATGATGGCGCCCACTTGCCTCGGTTGGCTCGCAAGCAAGATCAGCAAGCCGGTCGCTTCCTACGAAATGTTCGACCGCGCGGATCTCAAGGGCCGGATCACCCTGCTCGACGATATGCGCGAAGTCCTTGGAGCGGCACTCAAGTCGCTGGGATTTTCGCTGAACTCGAAAGATGCGGCGCAACTCGCGAAAGCCCGCGACATCGCCATCCGCTGGAAGAAGAACGCCGCGAAGTTTGAAAACGAACAATACAAGAGCGGCCTCGCGTCCGGCGAATTCTTTCTTGTCCAAGGCTACGCCGGCGACCTCCTGCAAGTGGCCGCGGAAAACAAGGACATCGCCGTCAAGATCCCCAGCGAAGGCACCGCGTTTTCTTGCGACGATCTCTGCATCACCAAAGAATGCAGGCAGGCCGATCTCGCCCACAAGTTCATCGACTTCGTCACCGAACCCGAGAACGCGGTCGTCAACATGGACTTCATCTCCTACCGCGCGCCCAACAGCGCCGCCTATCCCCTGTTGCCCGAAGAGTTCCGCAAAAACGAAGCCCTCTTCCCGCCGCCCGAAGTCTTCGCGAAGTGCGAAGCCATCGACGACCTCGGTAACGCGTTGGCGCTATGGTCGAAGACTTGGGATGAAGTGAAGGCGGGGTGAGAAGAGGTTGAGTGTTGATGGTTGAGTGTTGAGAGACAGACAAATGTAGCGGCGTCTCTATGAGCGCCGGTGATCTATCACTTCACGGAGCGCGTTCATTCTGAACGCTGGGTGCCGCGGACATTCTGTCCGCCGTCCCCGATTCGCCCGACAGCATGTCGGCCGACCTCAGCCGACAAAATGTCGGCGCTCCTTTTAACTCTTCTCCAAAATCACTATCGTTCCCGCCGCACCGTCCATCTCGATCATATCCCCCGTCTTGATAATTTCTGTTAGACCAGGCACCGAAACGATACACGGGAGCCGCAACTCCCGCGACACAATGGCGGAATGCGAAAGCAAACTCCCCCGCTCCACGAGCAGCCCCGCCGCCGCGGGGAACAACACGACCCAGCCGGGATCAGTTTGACGCGCCACCAGAATTTCACCGGGTTCGATGCGGGCTTGCCGTGGATCGAGCACAACGCGCGCGCGGCCGATGACATGACCCGGGCAGGCGCCGGAGCCTTTGAGATCAGAGGCGGAAATGGGTGTCACGGCAGTCGTTTGCAGTTCCACATTCCGCGACAAGGGGCCGCGGGTTTCGAAGCGATCCGGTGGTGCGGCTTCCGCGTGATAAGCATCGAACTCGGCACGCCGCTGTTGGGCCAAGGTTGCCAGATCCGAGGTCGTCCCAGTGCCCTCCCAGGCGGCGAAGACCTCGGCGATCTCCAGATAAAACACGTCATCCGCATCGGCGAGCACGCCGTCGGCCCGCAGGCGCTTGCCGAGTTCGCGGAAGATCGTCCGCACGCGGCCGAACAAACGCGTCCGTTCGAAGCGCAGGTTCTCGCGGCAACGCACCCGCTCCCGCGCCTGGCACAGGACGTGATCGAACAGCAGTCGCTTCAGGGGATGCGACGGCAATTCGATGGACTCCTTCGCCGACGGCCCGATCGGATCTACCCCACCACCTCCCAGCCGGGAGGCCATGGCACCGATCGAGATCAGCAGGCTCGCCGGATCGTCCCGCACCGTCGGGCTTTCGAGTTTCAACTCCTCAAGGCAGCGGTCACCAAAATCTGTTAGATAACTTTCAAATTCGGCCGCGAGTTCCGGACAGGTTCCCAGCTTCGCGATTTTCCGTTTCGACGAAAGGTTCGGGTCTAGCAGCGACGCGGCGAGGCCAAGTTCTCCCGAAGCCATCGCGGCCATTTTCAGAATCCGCCGCGGCGGTTCGGCGCTGATGATGTCGCCGCCGTCGAGAAGAAGTTCGTTTTGCAATCCGCCGGTGGAATCGTTGAGCCACTTCGCGCACAAAGTACGGAGAACACCGTAGTAAATCATCGCGAAGAAATCATTCACCAGCGGCGCGTCCCATTTCTTCAACAACTGGCGCTCAAGATCGCGGTAATGCACGACGAGTTTTTCCCCCGTCATCCGGTCGAGCGGAACGGACGGAGCTGCCAGAGCGGTGTCGAAACGAAGTTGAAAGCGGGCGATTCGCTTTTTCAACCCCATTCCCTGACGGACAAGACCCATGCAGGTCCGAACCGAAGCCAGCGCGTCAGCAAAGCGCCCGCTCCGGTTTTCCGCAACGATGGCATTCACAATTTCGTCGGGCAGAGGCTCGCGCACACCCATCATTTGCTCCATGAATCCGCGGTTGAGCTGAAAACCGGGCAACAGGGCCAGCACGCGATACCAACTGCACAGGTTGTAATACACCCGTCCGCGGATCAGCCCCAGCATCTGCGGAAAAACCTCATCCGAATGCTCAATCCGGTCGCGCGGCACCGCCATCAATTTGCAAAACTCACGGTAGGCCGATTCATAGATGCGGCGCGCGAACGAAAAAGTAAGCGGTGTCGTGACCCCACCATAGCTTTCCGCGATGTTGCTGTTGTCCCAGACGCGCAGGGTATCATCGGGATCGGGTATCGCACTGAGGGTTGTGATGGGCCGTGATTGCAGGAGCCACAAGGTTCCCGCTTCGTCGATCGCCCATTCGATGTCCTGGGCTTGTCCGCAGGCGGCTTCGCAATCGCGCGCCAGCTTGGCCACCGCCATCACGTCGCTTTCCAACAGCAGTCCTACTTCCGGTCTAACAGAAATTTCGCCGTCGCGTCCGACCTGCCACGTCTCCCCGTCGGCCTCGCCCGACACAAGCTTCTCACCAAGACCAGCGACCGCCGAAATCACCACAACGCCGCGCCGACCTGAAACAGGATCCGCGCTGAATGCCACACCGGCAAAGCGCGCGGCCACCATCCGCTGCACCAACACCGCGGGTTTGCCCGGTGCCGCCAAGCCATGCTCGCGGCAATAACCGAGCACCGCCTCGCTTCTTGCCGATGCGCGGACATCCGAAATGCGGCGACCCACATCTGCCGCGGGAACGTTGAGAAAACTCGAAAATTGTCCCGCGAACGAATGTGCGGCCCCGTCCTCGGTGCTACCTGACGAGCGCACCGCAAAGGGTCCAGAACCCAGCCGTTCAATCGCACCGGTCAATTCCTCCCGCGTCCAAGCCGCATCGCCAGGCACAGCGAACCACGCCGGAATTTCAAAACCCAACGCCCCCAACCACGCCAACGCCGCACCCTTGCCTCCAAGGCGGGTGAAGTCACGGGTGTCTGGATTTAAAAATGGCATGAGAGGTAAGAATTATTTAACCACAGATGACACAGATGCACACAGATGAAGAGAATGAGACGCAAGAAATGAGGATCGATATTGAGCTATGAACGATTCAAGAATCGAGATCTTCCCATAAAAAATCTTCATCCCCTATTCAATCTGTGTCCATCTGTGTCATCTGTGGTTTAATTCTCTTCATCTTAAAAGCAAAGGCACCAGGCCAAGCGTGAGATACAGCATTAGCGTCCACAGCGCGGAAACCATTTCAATTTTCCCGCCGGACAGATCCTTGCGCACATAAAGCGCCATCACGGGCATCGCGAGAACGATGGCAGTGGCAACCGCGGGGCCAACGACCACCACGGCATTGAATCCAATCGCTCCGGAAGCCTTAAGCGCACAGATTCCGGTCGCACCAATCGCCGTCCACCACACACAAGCGCCGCCCTTCTTTCCCCACAACGCGCTGTAGGTTTCGACCCCTTCCTCCTCGTCCGTCGGCTGGCGGAGTTTGCGACCGATTTCGATGACGATGCCGTTGAAAAAACTCGCTGTTAGAAACCAGCCAAGTCCTTGCGGTGGATGGCCCGCGCGGGGCTGCCATTCGCAGGCGGTCGCGAAGAAATCGACAAGCGGCATGATGCCCATGTGCGTGAGGAGATAAATCACCGGCCGCCGCTTGAGCCAGTCGCGGCAAAAGAACTCCACGCTCATCAGCGCGAGATAGGTCCATGCGATGGCCAGCACCGCGAGCAGCCGCGCATCGAGCGCGACGACAAGCAGCGTTTGGACGAGCGCCGCGAGGATGAACACGATCCGCAGCTCGCGCAGTGTCACCAGGCCCCGCGGCACCGGGCGGTATGGACGCCAGCGCGCGTCTTCGGCGGCGTCCTTGAATTCGTCTGCGATGCGGAGCTGAAGGAACATCAGCAGGCAAACCGCGAAAGCTGTTAGATACATTTGCCACGATGGCACGGGCGCATGGCGCAGCAGCGACGAGAACGAGACGGCACAAGCGCTGAAGGCCGCGATCAAGGGGCCGTGCGCAAGCAGCGGGAAGCGCTCTTTTTGGTAAATGCTGAAACGCTGAAATGCTGAAATGCTGAAACAAGATGGGGACCCGACCGCCGGCGGCTCCGGCTCTTGTCTGGTCTCTTGTGTGCGCGAAGCCCTGTCCTCTTTCAGCATTTCAGATTTTCAGCTTTTCAGCTTTTCCCCCTTCAAGTCTTGTGTCTCTTCGCTCTTGCCAGCTTGCGGTGGGCCCGTGAAAAATGACCGGCCCCCATGGCGGCGATGATCGACAACTCGCCGCCTAACAGAAGTCCGGCGCAGACCTCGGCGAGCGCGCGGGATTTCCCCGATCCGGCGAGCCCCATCAGTTCGAGGCAGGCGTGCTGCGTCGGCAAACCGGTGCCGCCGCCGACCGTGCCGACCATGATACCCGGCAATGTCACCGCGGCATACAATCCGCCGTCGCCGGTGACTTCGAAGCGCGTAACCCCGGTCGCGGATTCAGCGACGCAGGCCGCATCCTGGCCGGTGGCGAGATAGAGCGCAGCAAGGCCGTTGGCGAAATGCCCCTGCACGCCGAGAGTGCCACTGAGCACACCACCGATCGCGGACATCTGCCAATACTCCGCCATCTCCCCGGGGCTGCTGTGAAGATGTTTTGAAACAAGTTCCGCGGACAAATTGACCTCGGCGGTGACCTTTTTCCCGCGTGCGGAAGTGAAGGCGCGGGCACTGGCTTTTTTGTCGCCGGATAAATTGGATTCCAGATAATATTTAAGCGGTGCCACCGGCGTGCGCGCAATCAGGTCATCGCAAATCGCCTGGGTCGCGAGCGTCACCATGTTCTGGCCGGACGCATCGCCGGTGGTAAACTCGAAGGTGAGATACACATGGTTGCCTTCAACCGTGCTGACGATGTCGACCAGCTTGCCATGCGAGGTCGTGGTCGCCGCGATTTTTTGCAAGGCCTCGAATTGCGACAGGACCCAGACCACAAATTCGCAACCTTGCGCGGCCCTGGAAAAAACGAAGGCAGGCGCGCGGCCGACACTTTCATTGAGGACCATTGCCGAACAACCACCAGCCGCGGTGATGCAGCAACAACCGCGATGATAACTTGCCACCAAGGCCGCCTCGGTGGTGGCCAGCGGGATCCAATAATCGCCCTGCGCGGAGGTGCCGTTGACCCGCAGCGGCCCGGCAAGGCCGAGAGGCATCCGCATCAGGCCGATGAAATTCTCGATATTTCCCTGGTAGCGGGCGGCCTCGTCAGGGGCACCGGCCGCCAGAATTTCCCGCAATTTCGGGTCGGCGCCGATTTCCTCCCAAAACGCCAGCGCGCGATCGTCACGGGTTTTGGAGGTTCCGGCCGGAGCGTGCGGGAGATCCTCGAGATCCGGCACCAGCCGCCGGGCCATCGACTCCACGCTGTCGGAGCCGAGGACGCTCGCCGCGTGGTCTTGGGTGAGTCCCCGCTTGCCGCTCATGGCAACACGATTACCAGCCTGCGCCGCCGGGTCAATGGATTTGGATTTCCGGAGCTTTCCGTCTGAAAAATCAGCCCTTGCAAACATTCCTGAGCGGGGTTAAACGCATCACGTTCTTTTTGCAAAAATGCAAGGGGACGCGCTTCGACCGGTCGCCCACGCCATGGTCTCGGGAAGCGTTGAATGTGATGGCGTGACAAGAATAGACGACAATGGACATCTACGTGGGCAACCTGCCCTACACCGCGACAGAAGAAGACGTTTCAGGCCTCTTCGCCAACTACGGGCCCGTTGAACGGGTCAAAATCATCACCGACCGCGAAACCGGCAGATCCAAGGGATTTGCTTTCGTGACACTCGGCGACCAGAGCCAACTGAACGCTTCCATCGAGGCACTCAACGGCTACGACTACCAAGGACGCGCCCTCCGCGTGAACGCCTCGGAACCGAAAGAAGCTAAACCCGGCGGATTCCGTTCAGGCGGCGGCGGTGGTGGTGGCGGCTACGGTGGCGGCGGTGATCGTCGCGGCGGTGGTGGCGGCGGCGGTTACGGCGGCGGCGGCGGAGGTGATCGTCGTGGCGGTGGCGGCGGCGGCTACAAAGGTGGTGGCTGTGGCGGCGGCTATAAAGGCGGCGGTGGCGGCGGCTACAAAGGTGGCGGCGGCGGCGGTGGCTGGGATTAATCCCTAACCACAGCCCAACCAAACTTCAACAGCACCCGGTTTCCTTCAGTGGGAACCGGGTGCTTTTTTTGGAAGAAGTTGAGTGTTTTGAAGAAGTTGAGTGTTGAGTGTTGAGTGTGAAGAGAAAGAGAGAGACCAGAAGAAGCGGATTTCGACTCTCAACTCTCAACTTCTTTAGCTTCTTCATCAGCCAGCGACGGTCATAGACGCGCCGCTACATTGCTTCATCCGACTCTCAACACTCAACTCTCAACACTCAACTTCTTTAGAGCCTGGTCTCTATCCAATGTAACATCTCGTCACCCTCGGGGTGATGCCGGTGAAAATTTCCCAGACGATGGTGCTGGCCTTCTTCGCGATTTCGATCACCGGGATGTGCGCGCCGAAGATTTCAACTTCATCACCCTCACTGACATCGTCCGCTGAAGTGACATCGACCATCAATTGATCCATCGTCACGCGCCCGAGGACAGGAAATCGGCGGTTGCGGATCCAGACATCGGCATGGCTGCCGGAAACCTGCCGCGGGTAGCCATCGCCATAACCGATGCCAACCGTCGCAACGCGGGTGGGTGCGGTGGTTACGAATTCGCGGCCATAGGAAATGCCATGACCCGCGGGCAGGAGGCGGACCAAGGTAATGCGCGATTTCAAGGTCATGACGGTGCGCAGTTTGTCCTGAAATCCGGGCAGTGGCGACACGCCATACAACATGAGGCCGGGTCGGCTGAGGTTGCAGCAGCCCTGCTCATAACCGAGCAAGCCCGCGCTGTTGGAAAGATGAATCCACTTGAACGGCGTGACAGCACCAGCCGCCGCGACGATCTCCTTGAAACGAGCGAACTGAGCCAGCGTGAATTCCCGGTCCTCGTCAGCCGATGGCAGATGCGAACCGATCCCTTCAATCTCCAGGCCCTGCATTTCCGCAACGCGGGTGAGGCTGTTAGAAATTTCGTCTGCCACAAAGCCACCACGGCCCATGCCGGTATCCACCGCGAGATGAACCTTCAGGCGTTTGCCGGCGGCGATGGCGAGGCGGTTGAAATCGGCGGCTTCATCGAGCGACGAAATGCAGGGCGTCCATTCGTGCGCGACGATCTCCGCACGTTCTTCCGACCAGGTCGCGCCTAACAGATAGATCCGCGTGCTGACTCCGGCGCGCATGATTCGCCGCGCTTCGCCGACATTCGCCACGCCTAGGAAGGCAATCTCTTCCGCCGCCAATGTCCGCGCGATTTCCTCGAGCCCGTGACCGTATGCCCCGGCCTTCACCACTGCCATCAGCTTTGCGGTGCCAGCCGCATCGCGCGCGGCGGTTAGATTGGCACGGAGAGCCGGCAGATTGATTTCTGCCCAGGCTCGCGGTGGCGAAACAGGAGGTTCGTCGGTCACGGCCATTAAGCTAGGCATCACCGCGCGGCTGGCAAGAATTGCAAGGCGACTCCTGAAGGCCGGATGCGTGATTCGTTGGGGAGACGATGATGAATTCGGGGCGACCGGTGATCGCCCCCACAAAAAAACCGGGTGGCCATGACGGCCACCCGGCTACAAACTTTCATTCAGATTTGGATCAGCTACCTGTCAACTTGGGAGGCATGATCACGACAGTATCCGTCATTTCGCCCCAGACGGTTTCTTTGCCCGTCTTAGTAAGTCCGCTACCGGTACCGCCAAGGAGGATGGTGTTGTCCAGCTTGATGTTGATGCTGGTCGCGCTGTTGTCCATGCGAAGAATGATCGCCTTGCTGTCGAATGGAGCAGGGTCGAAGGTTCCATCTGTCGCGTTGTTCAACAACGGAGTGCAGGCAATCGGACGGCCCGGATTGCCGCCGGCGTTGAAACCAGCGGTGCCCTTCATCATGTAAGCAAATCCGACTTCACCTGCCTTGAGCGCTTCGGCACCGGAGATGTTGTCATCCGGCTTCTTGGTTTTGGAGATTTTGGCATAGAACATCTTCTCCGACTGGCTGTAGTTGCCGGCCAACAGTTGGCGGAAGAAGTCGTTCGAACTGCCCGTCCCCAAGGTCAGGGTGGATCCGGTGGCATCGGTCACGGCTGTCGCAGTGGTTGGGTCAGGATAGGAACCGTAGTCGTTTTCGAATTCAAACAACGCGAGTCCGATTTGGCGGGCATTGCTGACCGCTTCGGTTTGGTCGGCCTTTTTCCGCTGGCGGATCACCATGGGGGCGGTGAGGCCGGCGAGTGCCGCGATGATCACGATAACGACGAGCAGCTCCACCAAGGTGAAGCCACGTGTGGTCTTGGATTTAGGTTTCATTGGTTTTTTTATGTTATGTACTTATGGATGGGCAAAAATGCCCGGTTACTATAATTCCCGAACCGACAAGGGCCGAGAATGAATCAAGATAGCCTTCGCCTCCTGTGGTGCAAGACCTAATTATTTCGGTCATCCTAAGCGTCGCTTTCCAGCCGGGAAAACTCCCTCATCTAGCAGACGGAACCCGGGAGCGGTCGTGGCGAAAGTCATTCAGCAGGCGGTATTCGCGATCGGTGATCGGATAAGGCCCGGCAAACTCGATTTCGCGCTTCGAGGCGGGTTTGCTACGGCAGGCGAAGGCCTGTCGCTTGGATAGGTAGTAGAGGATAAAATACTGGCGCTGCTGGTTGCCGGTTTCCGCTAGAAAATCCGGAAGGCCGTTCTGCGCCATAAAAATCCTGAGGTCTGGATACCGCCCCTCCTGGACCTCCAGCCGTTGAAAGCCGTAGGAGGGCGGCTCGCGTCTTACCAACATCATCTCGCCACGCCCACCCGCGGCGCCAGCGCCGTCCCATACTTTGGAAATCGGACCGCAGGAAACAGTCACCACGGCGGATATCGCCATCAACGTCAAACGCGCGGTTCTGCCGATCCTGGATTTCATGCCCTACATCATCGTGCGTCGTCGGCATTCCGCAAGCGGTGGGCGCGGTCGCTGCGGATCAAACCTTCGATCATCTGGGTGTTCGGCCGGCATCCTTCCGAGTCGATGAAAAACGCGGTTTCCATAGGCACGAGAAATTCCACGGCCGAGTTGATGCCCACCAGCCGCCCATAGGCATCCACCACCGGGCCGCCGCTGTCTCCGGGTTGAAGCGGGATATCGATCTTGAAGCGGCGGGTTGAGGTGAATGCGCTTTCAGGAGCCAGGGCGGTTCCCAGCTTGCCGTCGCCCGATTTGAAACCGGTGGAAATTCCGCCATGCATCACGCTGGTTCCCACCGGCAGCCAATGGTCCGCGGGAGTCCACCGATAATAATAAGGGGTTTTGCCCGGGACATGCAGGATAGCCAGGTCGGCCGATTGCGATCTCCACACCACCCGCGCTTTGACCGGCGTCAGGCGACCGCTTTTGCCGTAAATCAAAAACACATTTTTACCCGCCATCCGCGACAACACGTGATCGGCGGTTAGGAAATAACCATCGTCCGTGATGGGAGCGGCGGAACCGCCATCGGCATCACCCGGTGCCTGGGATGAGGTAAAGCCGCGGTTCACCCAGTGGTCGAGGTTGCCACGGTCGGTGACGATCACCGCACTCACCCGCTCGGCGACCAGTTGGCGGGTCATCCGGTTTGGCGCAACGGTGTCCGCCACCGGAGGAGGGGGAGGAGCCGCGCACGACTGTAATATCCAAACCCCGGCGAAAAGAAGGGGCAGCCGCGCGATAATTTCCATCCGCAGCGACGAAAGCACAGGTAGGGCACTTCGTCACATCCGATTTCAAAAATCGCCGCCCAGCCGGTCAATCACCCGGCGGAATGGCGATGGCATGGCCAGGTCGGCCAGCCCGCTCATTTCCCGCCACTCTTCGCCGGCGGCCGGTTGGAAATCGCGGGCAAGGCGCGATCCGTCGTGAACGCGAAGCCTGACCCGGTAGCGCGTGATCGTGTAGATATCCTCCGCCAGCACCGGCAGATGCGCGATTCCCTCCGCGGCCCGGGTGGGAAGTTTCCACAAGCCCTGGCGGCGCTTCGCGGATTCGCGATGAAGCAACAGCCGGCCCGAAATATCGGTCAGCCACAGCGCATGCTCGTCCACGGCGGTGACGGCCACGGCAGGACGTTTCACCGGCAAGGCTGCGGGCTCGCGGCTGCGGCAGAATTTCGCGACCGGGCAGTTCATGCAATCGGGCAGGCCGGGCCGACAGATGAGCTGGCCGAGTTCCATCAAGGCCGAATTATAAATGCGCGGCCGCAGCGGATCTGTTAGAATGGCGGCATAGGCGAGGATCTGCTTCTGCCCCGCGCTGTCGTCGATGGGTTGGGTGAAATCCATGAGCCGCGAAAGCACGCGCGCGACGTTGCCATCGACAAGCACGGCCGGCAGATCGAAGGCAAAGGCCCGCAATGCTCCCGCCGTGTAGCGCCCGACACCCGGCATTTTCATCAATGCTGTTAGATCTGTTGGAAATGTTCCGCCGTGCCTTTCGATCACTGCCCGCGCCGTTTCGCGCAGCATCCTCACGCGCCGGTAATAGCCAAGCCCTTCCCAGGCTTTCAACAAGCGTTCGTCCTCCGCAAGCGCCAGCTCTTGTAGATTCGGAAAAGCTGTTAGAAATCGCGTGAAATACCCCCGTCCCAGCACCGTCGCGATTTGCGTCTGCTGCAACATCACTTCGGAAACCAGGATCGCATACGCATCCCGTGTCTTCCGCCACGGATAATCCCTGCCGTTTTTCGAAAACCATCCCACCAACGCATCCCGAAACTCCACCGGCTCAAAAAGAGCATCGATCTCGCAACGCGGCTTCAACATCACGCCCGACGTTCCGTCATCAATCATCAATCATCAATCATCAATCGGCCCTCACTCCACCCTCTCCACTCCCGCGGGCAAATCCACCTGCGACTTCACGCTGCCATCCGGCTGCTTCTCATGGCGGACATGAATCACTCCTTTTGGCGTCGGATAAGTTCCTTCGGCCCAGGCCAAACGGCCGAGATGCGGGGTGATCCTCACCTTCGCAAAGCCGGGCACCGCGGGGCTCACGCCAAGAACATTTTTGCTCAGCCATGCCGTGGGCCCGGCGGACCAGCCATGGCAGAAACTATGACGGAATCCAACATAACAGAAGGCACCGAAGTCGCCGTGCAAATCCTTTTTGCCCGGGGCCACCAGTTCGTCGATGCGGCCTGCGTCCTTGGTCCAAGCCAGATCGAAATCTTCCCAAAACGTCGTCGCTCCGACATCCAGCATGCCACCCCAATATTGGCTGATGAAATCCAGCGCGCTGTCGGTATCATTCGACTTCGCGAGGGCATTGAGCACGTAAAATCCATAGAAGGTGCTCAGGTCCACAGTTCCCCCTTTTTTCAGCACGTTGTTGGAAACATCAGCGGGCTCGCGGAAGCCAGCGATCGACAACAAAGCCGCCGGCGACTTGCGGCCGCTGGATTCGGGAATGTGCGTGCGCAGGCGCTTTGCGGTGTCAGCGCAAAGCTTGGATGTTGTGGGATCACCCAGCACAGTGCACAGCCGCGCGCCGGATTCCATGGTGAGGGTCATCATCGCCTGCAGCCCCTCATGGACAGCGGTCTTGTTGTCGTAGGTCGGCCAATCGAGGAAACGCATGCCGTCGAGTTTCTCCGTGCCATCAGGACCGACATACGTGACGAGGCGCTTCAACAGAGCTGTTAGATACGGCTGTTGCTGCTTGAGGTAAGCGAGATTGCCATGATGAAGATACCATTCTTCGTGAATGAGGATCCACCACATCGAATAGGAGCTGATGCCGTTCATCCACGCGCTCACCGGTGTCACGTCGCGGGTCATGTCGAGGCTTTTGGGAACGACCTCGTTGTAGCCGAAAACACAATCGATCACGCTCACTTCGGGATGCATGTCGCCAAGCCAGACAAGTCGGTCGCGCTTGATGCCGTCCCACAGGTAGTCCTGCATGTTAAGCTGCACCGTGTAAGCGCCGGTTTGCCAGATCTTGTTGATGCGCTCGTCGGAACATTTGAAGGAGCCGAGATAAGGAATGTCGCGGATCGTCAGAATCGCGCGGACCTGGCTTAGCAGCAGGGTGATCTTTGGATCCGCGTTATCGATGCGGACAAAACGGAAACCGCTGGGGCCGATCGTGGTTTTGCCAAGCCATGGAACTTTGACCGTTTGATCGCGCAAGGCGTGGTCGTTCTGCGCACCGCGTTCCCCGATTTCCGACATCGCCTCGGCCACGGATTCGCCGAAGCGGATGCGCACCGACGGCATGTCCTTGCCCTCGGTAATGGCCGTGAAAAGTTCGACCGATCCCACGATTTCCACGCCGAAATCGATTACCACCGCGCCGCCGGGCTGGATCGTTGCGGGCGGCACCGGTTCGACAAGCACTGCCTGTCCACTGTGGGGCTTGAGCAGATTTTCCGCATTCAGGATCCCCTCACCCGAGGTCCAGATAACGCGTTTCGGCTGCACCACGAATGATGTCAGTGCGCTCTTCGCCGCCACCGTTTCCAAGTCCGGGGGCAATGCCGGGCACGGCAGTGCCGCCGCAAGCAAGGCGCAACAGGGCAAAAGCGATTTCATGCAGTCCGCTTGTGGCTGTTAGAAATCGAACTGGTCGATGTTTTCCTTGGTGAAGACGAAAGGCTTGCCGAGCACAATGTTGTCGCCGACGACCGTCATTTTCCCGAGTTTGCCCGCGTTGAATTCGGTGGCTCCTTTGGAAAGCTCGCCTTTGAAAACCGCGGCTCCGGCCATGACCGAAAGATAACCAAGGTCCTCGACATTCCACAACACGACGGCCTGGGTAACGCCTTCCTTCACGTAGGCTTTATTTTCACTCGGGAGACCCAGTCCAAGCACTTTCACCTTACCAGTCTTGCCCGCTTGCTTCACGGCTTCCGCTGCACCTGGAACTGCTGGCGAGCACACGGCGATGATGGCTTTAAGGTTCGGATACGCGCTGAGCAAATTGGTGGCTTCCTGCTGGGCCTTGTCCTTGAGGTCATCGCAGGGCTTGATGTCGACCAGCTTCATGTTCGGATACTTCGCTTGGCGCTCCTTGATGAACTTGATCCATTCGTTCAGGTTCGCGGCTGTTAGAGTGCCGGTGATGATCGCGAACTCCCCTTCGCTGCTGGTCAGATTCGCGGCGGTATCCATCAACTGCTCGCCGATGCCCTGGGCCGTGGCTTGGTTGACAAAAAACGAACGGGCGTCGGGTTGTGCATCGGCATCATAGGTGATGACCTTGATGCCCGCCGCCTGCGCTTTTTTCAACGCGGTGGAAAGCGAGTCCTTGTTCTCGCACGCGGCGAGAATGACGTCCACGCCGTCGGTGATCCAGTTCTCGACGATCTCATTCTGCTTCGCGGGATCCGAGTTGATCGGGCCGTCGAATTTCAACTCCGCATCGAGTTCCTTGGCCGCGGTGCGGGCGCCTTTTTCGCAGGTGACGAAGTATTGGTTGCCCTTGCTCTTGGGCAGCAGGGCGATGGTCAGTTTTTTGCCGGACTCCGACTTGCTGCACGAGAGGAAGGTGAAGGCCGAGAGGACCGCGAGGGCGGCGATGAAGGTTTTGCGTTTCATGGGGTTTGGGGAGTTTTCGATGGAGATTGCTTCCGCGCGCGGCGGACGGCGAGCGTTTTCGTCAGGGCGCCGATGGCCAGCGCGGAGAGCAGCAGGAGCCCGGTGAGCAAGCCTGATAGTTCGCGGGCAACACTCGCGACGGGTTGCTCGAAAATTTTGTAGGATGAAATTCGCGTGAGGCCGTTGTTGAGGATCGCCAGTGAAATCCAACCCAACAAGGTGCCGCAGACGCTGCCGGAGCCACCGAAAATACTGACACCGCCGAGCACGACCGCGGTGATTGCGAGCAGTTCGTAGCCGATCCCCGCATTGGCGCGCGCTTCGCCTAGCCGCGAAACAAGAATCACAGCGGCCAGTCCTGCAATGGCTCCAGCCACAATATAGGTGAGGCTCGTGTTGCGGGCCACGGGGATGCCCGCGTATCGCGCGCCCTCCGGAGCAAAGCCGATGGCGCGGAACGAACGGCCGAATGTGCTGCGATGGACCCACAGCCCGATGAAGAGCGCGACCGCGATTAACACCCAGATCTGCGTGGGCAGGCCGGCGAGATTCGAATTTCCCAACGCGAGAAACGATGGCGAAAAATTTGAATACGATTCCGCGCCTTTGGTCAGCGCTTCCGCCAAGCCGCGGAACAACGAGAAGGTCCCCAGCGTCACAATCAGTGGCGGCAAATTTAATCGGGTGATCAGCGCGGCATTGATACTCCCGCCTATCGCTCCGACGACAACCGCGCCTCCAGCGGCGACCCAGGGATCGAGGCCCAGCCGGTTGACCATCATGCCGAAGAGCACCGCGCAGAGTCCCATCATCGAACCGACCGAGAGATCGATGCCACCTGTTAGAATCACCGGTGTCATCGCCATCGCCAGCAAGCCGATCTCCACCGAGTGGCGGAACAGGTTGGAGACGTTGTTGGCTTTGAGGAAATTGTTTCCGAGCCCTTGGAATAGCAGCACCTCCACCACAATCACCATCACCAGCACCATCTCATGACGGAGCAGCAGCGACTTGAATGACGAATTGCGCGACATCGTTTACTAGATTTTCGCCCTACGGCTGCGGATGCCATCGGCGGCAACCGCGAGCAGGATTACGAGGCCCTGGATCGCCTTTTCCCAATACGGCGGCTGATGAAAATGCGTGAGCGCCGGGTTTACGTTCGCGAGCAGCAGCATTCCTAACAGCACACCCCACAAAGTCCCGCGGCCTCCGCTGATCGCAACACCACCGACCACCGCGGCGGCGATCGCTTTGAGCTCGAGGCCGTCGCCGGAATTCGGCTGCACTTGCGGGGATTGCACCAGGTTCATGACAGCGGCGAGTCCCGCAAGCCCACCCATCAGCACGAAGACTCCGAAGGTGGTGCGCTTCGGGTCGATACCCGCCAGCCGCGCGGCCTCGGCGTCGGTGCCGGTTGCGTAAATGAAGCGGCCTGCGGAAAGGTTTTTCATCGCCCATGCGGCGACGATGAGAAGAACGAAGGCCAGTGAGATCACGGTCACTTGTCCCGCAACCTGGCTCATGCCGAACCATTGGATGCCGGCCGGCAAACTTAACAGATGGCCTTGTTGCCAAAGCCGGAGGGCTTCCTGCCAGGTCACCATCGTCGCGAGTGTCACGACGATACTCGGCAGGCCAAGGTATGCGACCAGCAGTCCGTTCAACGCGCCCATCGCCGCACCCGCGCCGAGTGCCGCGATGATGGCCATCGCCAGCGACTTCGTGGCTGCCGCGGTCACACCCGCGATGATGGCGCACATGCTGAACTGTGAGCCGATCGAGATATCGATTTGCCGGGAAATGATGATGAGCGCGACGCCGATCGCTGCAACCAGCGCGGGCATTTGCGATGTGAGGCGCGAGACCAGCGGTTGGCCTTGGAAAAAGTGCGGTGCGAAAATCGCAAGCGCCAGCATCAGCAAGCCAAGCGCGCCCGCCACTGTCAGCTCGCGGAAGTATTTGCTGATCATGCGGCCTCCTTTCCGCCGAGCGCCGCGGTCATCACCGTGTGCGCGTCGGCATTTTCCTTGGCAATGACATCGACGAGCCTGCCACCGCGCATGATCGCGACCCGATCGCTCATGCCAAGCACTTCGGGCAGGTCGCTTGAAATCATCAGCACCGCCAGACCCTCCTTCGCGAGTCCGCGGATGATTTTATGAATCTCGCTCTTGGCTCCGACATCCACGCCTTGGGTGGGTTCGTCGAGGATCAGCAACTTCGGCTTGGTCGCCAGCCATCGTGCGACGCTGACCTTTTGCTGGTTGCCCCCGCTCAAACTGCCGCCCGGCGCTTCCGGCCCGTAAGCCTTGATACCGAGCTCGCGGATGAAATCTTCGCCCAGGCGCTTCTCCGCATCGAAGCGCAGCCAGGTGCCAGGGAAAAATTTCGGATGAATCGCCATCGTCATGTTGTGCGAGATCGGCATCTCCAAAATGGCCCCGTGCCGGCGGCGATCCTCGGGGACGTAGGCAATTCCGCGCGCAATGGCGTCGGCGGGACTTGTGATCGAAACCTTTTCGCCATTCAACACGACTTCACCCGCGTCAGCCGGTGTGATGCCGAAAAGAATCCGCGCCAACTCGGTCCGGCCCGCGCCGACCAAGCCAGCCATGCCAACGATTTCACCCGCCCTGACATCAAGGTTGATTCCCGTGACTCCACTGGCGGAGCAACCAACGTTTTTCAGCGACAACACGACTTCACCCGGCTCGCTTTCGGCGGGCGGATACATCGACGAGACGTCGCGGCCAACCATCAGCTTGATCATCTGCGATTCTGTTAGATCGGTGACGGTGTTGGTGCCGACGGTTTCACCATCGCGCAGGACAGTGACCCGGTCAGCCAATGCGAAAATTTCCTCAAGCCGGTGAGAAATGTAAACCACCCCCACTCCGCCCGCCCGCAGGTCGCGGACGACTTTGAACAACAGATGCTGTTCCTTTTGCGTGAGTGACGCGGTTGGCTCGTCCATGATGACGATGCGCGCGCCGGAACCGAGCGCGCAGGCGATTTCCACGAGTTGTTGTTCAGGCATCGACAGCGAACGCACTTCCGCGTCGGGCGAAATCTCCGCGCCGATGCGATGCAGCAGGTCCACCGCACGGGTGCGTCGAGAGGCCCAGCGGATCCGGCCGAAAGCGCCGCTTTTTTCCAAACGCAGGCCGATGTTCTCCGCGACTGTTAGATCGGGGAACAGCGCGGGCTGTTGGTAGATGCAAGCGATTCCAAGTTCCCGCGCCTTGGCAGGTGTCAAATGGTGAACTTCCTCGCCGCCGACCAGCAGTGTGCCGCCGTCGGGTTGGTGTGCGCCGGTGATGACCTTGATGAGCGTCGATTTCCCCGCCCCGTTTTCACCCAGCAAGGCGTGAACCTCACCTTCCAGCAACTCGAACGAAACCCCCTTCAAGGCCCGGACAGCTCCGAAGGATTTTCGGATGGCAGTGAGTTGGAGCAGGGTTTTCAACGGACGGAGGGCGATGGGTTGACCCTTTCTATCAGGCGCGCTTGCTCAAGACAGACTTTTCGTAATCGCAAATTTCCCTCAGCCACGCGGTGCTTGGCGGAACATTCTGCGACTCGCAATACGCGTCCCAAACCGAGCCCCAGGGCAGGCTCTTGCATTCCTCCATCAACGCGAGCCGACCTGTTAGATTGCCGTTTTCCTCGGACTCGCGCAGCGCCGGCGGCTCCAGCAAGGCCATCAGCAAGGCCTTGAGCGTGTTGCGCGTGCCGATCGTCCAGGCCGCGATCCGGTTGATGCTGGCGTCGAAAAAGTCGAGCCCTATGTGCGTCCGCGCCACCAGATCATTGCGCACCAGCTCGGCGGCGATCGATTGCAGCGCGTCGTCGAGGGTCACCACATGGTCGCTGTCCCAACGCACCCCCCGGCTGACATGCAGCAGAATTTCCGGCACATACATCAGCACCGAGCTCAGCTTGTCGGCGATGCCTTCCGTCGGATGGAAATGACCGGCGTCGAGGCAAAGCAGGATTTGGTTTTTCACCGCATAGCCCATGTAAAATTCATGCGAACCCACGACATAACTCTCGCTGCCGATCCCGAACAACTTGCACTCCACCGCGTCGAGATGATGCTTCTTGTCCAGCTTCTTCGCGAAGACCTGGTCCAACGAATCTGTTAGACGCTGGCGCGGTCCGAGGCGATCCACCGGCGTGTCCTTCGATCCATCCGGCACCCACACGTTGGTGACGGTCGGCGAGCCAAGGGCCCTGCCCATTTCCGCACCGATCTCACGCGAGGCGATGCAATGCTCGATCCAGAAATCGCGGATCGCCTTGTCCTTGTGCGAAAGGGTGAATCCATCCGCGGCCTTGGGATGCGCGAAGCAGGTGGGATTGAAATCCATGCCCATGCCATTTGCCTTCGCCCAATCGATCCAGTTCTTGAAATGCTCCGGGCCGATTTCGTTGCGCTCCACTTTCTTGCCACCGAACTCGCCATAGAAGGCATGCAGGTTCAGGCGATGCTTGCCGGGAATCAACGACAGCGCCATCTCAAGATCCATGCGGAGTTCTTCCGGCGTGCGGGCCTTGCCGGGGTAGTTTCCGGTGACGGCGATTCCTCCGCTCAGGCCTTCGCCGGTATTTTCGAAGCCGCCCACATCATCGCCTTGCCAGCAATGCAGGGAAATAGGGATGCCTGCCAGCCGTGCCATCGCTTTGTCGGTATCGACGCCGATTTCGGCATAACGCGACTTCGCAAGATCATAGGCGGCGGAGACGGATTGGGACGAATTGGCCATGGGAGAGTTTGGAAAATGAGGATCAATGCGACAATCCCCCAGCAAAAAAGCCCGACCGGCCAAATAAAAACAAGCGCGATCCAACTACTCGTTTGTGGTAGCTCGCCTGAGCACTGAGGATCCCTACTCCCGCGCGACCACCGTGTCATAAAGACCGTAGTGCGTAAGCCCTTCATGGCTATCAGGCAAAGGGGTTGATGGGCGTGATGCCTTTGATACTTGAAAAGTCCTTGTCGTTCTCGGTCAGGATGACAGGGATGTCTTCGCGGAGCATCAGGGCGGCAAGTTGTTGATCAAAATACTTTTGCCGGGTGATCCCACCCTTCACACAGAGATCGAGCGCGCGGTGGACGCTATCGAGCGTGAGTGGGAGGACAGTCAGGCCGCGAAGGCGGGAGATGGCTTGAATTTTTTCCCGCGCCAGGGCGGAGCTGTCCGGCGGCTGATTTTTTGGGCCGGTGAGGTTCGGATACATTTCCGCAAGGTTCTGCACCGAAATAAACAATTCCACCCCGGCACGGTTGCGTAGGGCGAGCACCTCCTGTGCCCGCTGGTGACGGGGATCGGCGGCAAGCGTGGCATAAATGAGCACGTTGGTGTCCACCAGCACCCGTCCCGCCAGATTTTCAACGGTCATAGGTCTCCTCCCGACTGAAACCGCCCTCGAAATGGCCTTGGGAGGTTACGATTTCATCCTTTGCACCCACACGGCTGCGCAAAAACTCCTCCAAGGCCATTTCAATGACCTGACTGCGCGAGCGTCGTTCCTCCCGGCCGAACCGATTCAAGTCCTTTACGAGATGTTCGTCAATTGTAGCACTAATGTGGGATTTCATGGCATAAGTGTGTTACAGCGGGACAGCTTCGTCAAGCCAATCGGATGATTGCGGATTTCTTTTCACGATCCATCCAGTCTCGGGGTTTCCGGATATTACATAAGAAAATCCAGCCGGAGCATCGTTCAACGCTGCGAACGCTCTCGCACTACGACCGAAGAGCCGTCACCTTTGCGAGGATCTCTTCGACGGCTGCCAGCCGGCCGACCCCCTGGTAGCCACAAGCGAGGTCGCCTTCCGCGGGATTGATGAATTTACAGCCGTCTTCCACGAGGCGGGCGACGTTGCGTTGCGTGGCGGGATGCTTCCACATTTTCCCGTTCATGGCAGGGGCAATGAGAACCGGTGTCGTACGGGGCAGGGCGAGGTAAATGGAGGAAAGCGGATCAGGTGCGAGGCCGTTCGCGAAATGGCCGATGGCGTCGGCGCTGGCGGGAGCGACGAGGAACAGGTCCGCGTGGTCGGCGAGTTCGATGTGCCCGGGTTTCCACGATTGCTTTTCATCTTCCAGCGAAACGAGCACCGGCTGCCGCGTCAGAACCTGCAGCGTGAGCGGCGTGATGAACTCGGTCGCAGCGCGGGTCATGACCACATGCACCTCGTGCCCGTCCTTGACGAGTTGCGACGCGAGATCGGCGGCTTTGTAGGCAGCGATGGAACCGGTGATGCCAAGTACGATGTTCATAGGAATTAAGAGAACCACGAAATGCACGAAAGGGCACGAAGGTGAAGAGGATCAAATTTCATTCTCATTTCGTGACCCTTCGTGACTTTCGTGGTTTATGTTTTTTCAACGAAGCATGGCGACCGCTTTTTCGGTGGCATTGACGAGCGCCTCGACATCGGCCTCCGTATTATACAGGGCAAATGACGCGCGGACCGTGCCTGTGATGCCAAAGCGCGCCATCAGCGGTTGGCAGCAATGATGGCCGGTGCGGACGGCAACGCCCATTTGATCCATCAGCGTGCCAAGGTCATAGGGATGAATGCCCTCGACATTGAACGACAGCGCCCCGGCCCGATCGTGGGGACCGAAAAAGCGGATGCCGGGAATATGCGCCAGCCCCTCGGCCGCGGCGCGGATGATTTCCTCCTCATGCCGGCGGATCTTCGCAAGGCCGATGCCATTGACGAAATCGAGCGCCGCCGCGAGGGCGATGCCTCCTTCGATGTTCGGTGTGCCGGCTTCGAATTTGAAGGGCAGATCGTTGTAAGTGGTTTTTGCGAAGGTCACCTCCTTGATCATCTCACCACCGCCGCGCCATGGGGGAAGCGAATCTAGGACTTCGGTGTGTCCCCACAACACCCCGATTCCGGTCGGCGCGTAGACCTTGTGACCAGAGAGCGCGAGGAAATCGATGCCAAGCGCCTGCACGTCGATCTGCAAATGAGCGGTTGCCTGGGCGGCATCGATCAGCACTAGCGCGCCAACCTCCTTCGCCGCGGCGGCCATTTCGCGCACCGGATTCACCGTGCCAAACGAATTGGAAATCCAGGTCAGCGCGAGCAGCTTGGTCCGTTCTGTTAGAAGCGATTTGAAAGCGGCCTGGTCGAGCGTGCCGTTATCGTGGCAGGGAATGATTTTCAAAATCGCCCCCGTGCGTTCGCAAAGCATCTGCCACGGAACGATATTAGAATGGTGCTCCAGCGTTGAAATCAGGATTTCATCACCGCTTTTAATCCGCCCCGACAGGCCGACCGCATTGGCGACGAGGTTGATGCCATCGGTGGTGCCGGAGGTGAAAATGATTTCCTCCGGCCTGGCCGCGCCGAGGTGGTCCGCGACGGTTTGGCGGGCTTTTTCGAAGGCTTCGGTCGCCAGACGCGCGAGATGATGGGTGCCGCGGTGGATGTTGGAATTGATCGATTCGTAGTAATGCCGCGACGCGAGCAGCACCGCTAGCGGCTTCTGGGTGGTGGCGGCGTTGTCGAGATAGACCAGCGGGCGCCCTTGGATCGACTGATCCAGGATCGGGAATTCGGCGGCCAGCGCGTCGTGGGAAAGCATCGGAATCGGGCCTTGGGGCCGCCGCGAAACTGGACCGGAGCGCCGCCCGCCGCAACGCCCGATTTGCCGTCCCCAAAACATCCGCCCTTGCGGGACCAGCGGCCCGCGTCTTGAATCCCGCGCCGCACGGAATGTATCTACTCAAGAAAGTCATCCAACTCCGGGAAAATTCCCATCCCGATCACGAGAAGCCCTTTCTCGAACATCTGGAAGACCTGCGGACGATGCTCACCCGTATCGTGATCACCCTCGTGATCGCGATGATCGCCTGTTTTGCATTCAACAAAACCCTGATGGGCTTCTTCCGTGCGCCCGTGGACCAGGTGCTGGTAGAAAAAGTCAAAGCCACCCTCCCCGACGACGCGCCCCACAAGCTGACGGTCGAACGCTGGGTGCAAGCGCGCAAGATCGAGCATGCGGCGAACAACCTCGAACTTGGGCAGCGCGAAATTTTCTATCAGTCGCTCGGGGATGACACCCTGGTCTTCGATGCAAAATCCGTGAGCGCCTTGCGGGCCGCGATGCTCCTTCCGGAAGCGCGGCGCGACAAGTTCGTCGAAAGCCTGCCAGAACCTCAGCCTTTCAAATTGCAGGTGCGGGCACTGATCAAAACCAAGCCCGACACCGATACCAACGGCCGTGGCGATCTCAAGATGATGTCGGCGCTGAAACCGACGGAAGCTTTCATGCTATCGATGAAGCTGTCGTTCGTCGCGGGCATCGTCGTTTCATTTCCCCTGCTGCTGTTGTTCGTCCTGCAATTCGTCCTTCCGGGTCTGCACAGCCATGAAAAGCGCGTGCTGTGGCCATCGATGGCGATCGGCTTCGGCTTGTTCCTTGCCGGAGCGGCGATGGCTTACTACATGGTCCTGCCGCGGGCCTTGTTGTTCTTCGCGCAATGGAGCGATGACATGGGCATCTCCAACGATTGGCGCATCGGTGAATATATTTCCTTCGCCACGCAGTTCACTTTGCTTTTCGGAGTTTCGTTCGAGTTGCCGGTGGTGGTGATGGTGTTCGTGAAGCTGGGACTGCTCACCTACGAGACGATGGCGAGAACGCGGACCTACGCGATTGTGGCGATCTTCGTTGCGGCCGCCATCCTAACGCCGACCCCCGACGCTTTCACGATGATGCTGATGGCCGCGCCGATGATCATCCTTTACGAAATCTGCATCTGGCTCGCGTATTTCGATCAGAAAAAAACCCGCCGCGCCGAGGAACAGGAAGCGCGCGAAAGTGAGGAACGGCGGCTGGCGCGCTTGGGAAGTATCGATGCCGAGGTGATGGAGGAAGATGTCGCGATCGGAGATGAATACCATGACACCATCAAGGACCGTGAGTTCGATACCGCGGATTCAAAGGACGACGGCTGGGATGAATATTCGGAGCACGACCCGCATGCGGACATCGCGATGCCGGTCATCGAAGAACCGTTGCCTGACATTCCCGAGACCGGGGAACGCCGGCGCATGGATTCTAACAGCGATCCATTGGACTGATGAGCGACGCGAAAATCGACAAGCGTCCGGACGACGCGCGTTCGCCATTCGCGGGCTGCGCCATCCTGATCACGGCCCTGGTGGTGATCATTTTCCTCATTGGATTTTCGGTGCTGACCTTGTTCCGGCAGTTCGATGAAATTACGAAATTCACTTCGGACAAAGCTGTCCCCGTCGAACTAGCTCCCATCCAGGGCAACGAAGAAAAAGTCGCGCAACTGACGACGCGCCTCGAACATTTCCGCGACGAAATACAAGGCAAGGAAAAGGCCGTGCTGACGCTGTCGCCCGACGACCTGAATCTCGCCATCGCCGCCTACGAGCCGATGAAAGAACTTCGGGGCACCTTCCACGTCGGGAAGATCGAGGACGACACGATGCGTCTTGCGATTTCATTCCCCCTCAATGGCAAGCCGCGCTTCTCGAAGACCGGCGAACGTGGCTGGCTCGCATCGGACACGCGATATCTGAATGCCACGCTGGTCGCCAAGCCCGTACTGACGAAGGGTGAAATCGTGCTCGCATTGAATGCCATCGAAGTGCCCGGATCGACCGTTCCCGAAGGATTTCTCGGCCAGATGTCGCCCTACCGAATCACCGAGCGCTACGTGAAAGACCCTCTCCTCGGCCCGCTGATGAAAAAGGTCACCCGCGTCGAAATCAGCGGTGGAAATGTGGTGATTTCGCGCATCCCCGGGGAGCTGCCGGCGGACAACATTTCGAACGAACAAGTGGACAGCGGCGCCCGCCGTTTGTTCAAAACGCTTGGGATCGCGGCCTGCATTTTCCTCGCGTTTGCGGGCCTGATTGTGCTCGTTGGAGTGCGCGCGAAAGCCCGTAAAGCGCGCGAATCCTAGATTTCCCGAACAAACCTCGGCTGTCGCACCGTTTTAAATCCGATCATGAAAGTCCCGCTCCTCACGCCCGCCCTGTTTGCCCTTGCCTTGGCAAATCCCGCCTTTGCCAAAGTGGCCGACCCAATCAACAACGCCGAAGTCGTCGTCAATGCGCCCGTCGCTGCAGCCCCTGCTCCCTCCGCGGAAACCAAGGACCCTGCCATCGACGCCAAGCGCAAGGAGCAGGAAGAACTCGTGGCCGAAAACAAACTGGAGGCCGAACGACTCGTGCAGGCCACCAACGCCCTGCGCGCCGAGGCCGGAAAATTGAAGGCGGAAAGAGAGCTTCTCACGGAAAAAATTACCCTGGATGCGGTGAAGCACCAGGCGGCAACGCAGGAGGAATATGCCCGCCTCGACAACGAAAAGGCCCAGCTCACCGAGGAAGGCGAACTTTCGAAAATCAAGGCCGAGAAGCTCACGAACGATCTCAAGGCGCTGCAAACCGAGTCCGCCCTCGAGGTGACCCGTTTGCAGAACGACATCGCCCGCATCGAAGCGGCCGACAAGCGCGCGAAGTTCGCCGACTCGAAGCCGGTCTTCCTCAAAAACCCGCTCCGTGAAGACGGCACGCTGGTCATTTCCGACCGCCGCATTCCGCTCAATGGCCTCATCACCGCCAACACCGCGGATTACGTTTCCAGCCGCATCCAGTATTGGAACAACAAGGATCGCCAATTGCCAATCTTCATCGTCATCGACGCCAGCCCCGGCGGTTCGGTGATGGCCGGCTATCGGATTTTGAAATCCATGCAATCCAGCGAAGCGCCGGTGCATGTGGTCGTGAAATCGTTCGCCGCATCGATGGCTGCCGCGATCACGACCCTGGCCACGGAATCCTACGCCTATCCGAACGCGGTGATCCTGCATCACCAGATCAGTTCGGTGATGATGGGCCAGCTCAATCTAACAGAACAACGCGAGTTCCATGACGAGAGCGAACGCTGGTGGGCCCGCCTCGGCACTCCGGTCGCCGCGAAGATGGGCATCACGACCGATGAATTCATCAAGAAGATGTACGCGCATTCGTCCAACGGCGACTGGAGCGAGTTCGGCGAACAAGCCAAGGATTTGAAATGGGTGAACCACATCGTGAAAGGCATCGATGAAACCTCGTTCACCAAGGATCCGGACACGGTTGACACCCCCAAGGGAGCCCAACCCGTCGCGTTGACCGAGGAAGTGGACCAATCGGGCAAACCTTTTGTGTGGCTTCCCCATTTGACTCCGAAAGACGTCTACTTTATTTATAACTCGGACGCTTATTACCGCGCCCGCTAAGTTATGATCGAGGACGACTTCACCTGGGTATTACGCAAGGCACTGAAAGGCCACTCGCTCGCTCCCACTGAAGCGGCGCAGCGAGCGGGCTTGCAGGAACAGGAGGTGTTAGCCTTTTCAAAAGGGAAGTTTTCTGAATCCGTCGCACGCGGACTGGCGGATGCCCTAGGCCTCCGGTCTGCGGCGCTTATGGCGCATCCCGGTTATGAGCCCCGCCCGCTTGCGCTGCACGGCATCAAGCGACTGGAGATGGCCCTTGGTGACGATGGAACGGTGAACGCGTGGTCCGTTAGCCATGGAGATGTCGTTCTACTGTTCGACACTGGCAATGATCCGACCTCGGCTATCAAGGCCCTCAACGGCGTCCTGCCCGACAAAGTCTTCATCACCCACGCCCACCACGACCACATCGCCGGCAACCCCACCTTCGCGGCGAAGGGGATTGAAATTTTCGGCAATGACATCGCAGGCGCAAAGCCGATCCATGCAAATGAAATCATCCACTGCGGCTCACTCACCCTGACCGCCGTCGACCTCTCCGGCCACGCCCGACCCGCGCTCGGCTATCTGATCGAAGGCCTCAAAGTCCCCGTCCTCGTTACCGGCGACGCCATCTTCGCGGGGTCGATCGGTGGCTGTGAGAATCCTGAAATCTATCAGGTTGCGTTGCACCGGCTGCACCAGGTTCTCGCGCCGCTATCGGATGCTACTGTGCTGCTGCCGGGACATGGTCCGGCGACGACGCTTGGGGAGGAACGAGTGAGTAATCCGTTCCCGGTGTTCTAACAACTGTAGCGTCGGTCTGTGACCGTCGCTGGCTAAAGGGCGTCGACCCCTTCACCAAGCGTCGCTAACGCGACGCGAATCATTGGTGGCGGACCACCCGTGGATTTCATCCACGGCTAGGTTCAATCGTCACTCCGTGACGAAGATTCCTCCCGGTTAAGCGTCAATAGCGCGCTCATCTCATCCTCCCAATCCCCAATCTCCAATCCCCAATCTCCCATTTTTTGCGCCCTTCTTGCGCCTTTTTGCGGCTGAACTTCTTCCTACCGCGCCAAATACTTCCGCGCGTTCGCCACATACTTCTCCGCCCATGTCTTGACCTTCGATTGCTCGTCGAGAGAAAGCATCCGCACTACCTTCGCCGGGGAACCAATCACCAGCGAGCCGGGAGGAATAATACTGCCGCCAGTCACTAATGCACCGGCACCGATAATGGACCGTTCACCGATCACCGAGCCGTCGAGCACGATCGCCCCCATGCCGATGAGCACTTCGTCTTTCACCGTGCAGGCGTGAACGACGGCGGAGTGCCCGATGGTCACAAGCTCGCCGATGTAGCATCCATAGTCATCGGCGAGATGGATCACCGCATTGTCCTGAATGTTCGACCGCGGGCCGATGACGATCTCGTTGATGTCGCCGCGCAAAGTCGTGTTGTACCAAATGCTGCTCTCCTCATGCAAGGTCACGCGCCCGATCACATCCGCGCTCGCCGCGACAAAAACGCTGTCATGAATGGTGGGAACGATCCCCGCGAACGATTCGATGGCCATGACTTTGGTCCTAAGGAGAATGGACGCCTACGTCCATTCAATTTGATGGGACGTAGGCGTCCCATCTCCTCACTCAACCGGCTTGATAACCATGCGATCAAAAGCCAGCCACGAAAGCTGCGAGGTATTCGCGGGATTGCGGCCGATCACCTGGAAACGGAAATACTTGGTGCCTCCGCTTGCGAACGTTGTCCGGATCGGTGACAGATCCTCCCAGCCCTCCGCGCCGTAGAGATCATTTTCAGCTCCTTGGTCCACATAAGGTCCGGCGGCAGCGTCCGCGATCGCTAGCCGCACTTTGCCGCGGTTGGCCTGCTTCTTCACACGGATCGTCAGATCGTAAACGCCGGCTTCGAGATTGGGGACGGCATAGGTCACGAAATCGCCATCCGCGTCCGCCTCAAAGGCCGTCGCCGCGCCAGCACTGGCGGGCGCTTCTTGAAAGACCCGGTGGCGATCTCCGGAACTGGCAGCGACTGTTAGATTTTCGAACTCATACACATGGTTTGCGCCCGCGAATTCAACAGTGAAACAATCGGCGACCACACCCGGATCAAGCATCCACAGCCGCAGCGTTTGCCGGCCCTTGGAGACGACCTGATGCCTGCTGACACCGATGGCCGCGTTTCGCATGATGTTCGCCGACCATGGAGCGGTGTATTCATTCTGTTGGATATCCACGATCACCGGTTTCCCGTCATTCAATGCCACCGCATATCGCAAGCCACGCCCCGGATGAATGCGCTGGGTGGGCAGACAATGCATGCTGATGGTGGCGGCTACTTCGGAAAACGTGAAAAGGTCGTATTCCAAAACCGGTGCCTTCGCAGCGATTGCCGCAGGATCAACGCCCGCTGACGTTGCCGGCAGAACGGTCATCGCGTCTCCTGTTAGACCAAGGGCTTCGATCCTGCGCCAACGTGCGGATCCATGGTCGGCGGAGCGGTTGAAATCCTCGGCCTCGACCCGGATTATCCCGTTCACCTCAAACTTTGCACCAGCGATGGCCTTGGCATCGATCTCCGGCGGAGTGAACAATTTCACCGTCACCGACTTGCTGGCCGCGCCGCTCGAAATGACGATTGTTCCCTTTGCATCGCGGGGTGCCTTCGACCAATCCACGCCCACGTTGATCCGGGCATCATCCGCAGTCGTTCCGGAACTTTGGCTCAAGGTGATCCATGGCGCTGATGTTGTTGCAGTCCATGGGGCAGCGGTGTTTCCCGTCGCAAAGACATCCACAAAATAATACCGCGGTCCATAGCGGCTGAACGCGGGCAAAGATCCAGCCGTGCCGATCGCGTTGGCATCCCCTTCCACCGCAACTCCAAAACCGCCTCCTGCCCTCGGAGCTAGAGTTCCCGTTGCTGGCATTTTAAAAACCTCACGATCGCGCGGATGGGAGGACATCATTCGGTTCCATTTTCCAGCGGCGATTTTGAGGTTATAGATTTCGGTTTCGCTCTGGATCTTGTCGTATGCCTCGCGTGCCGCCGTCGCCACGGTGTTGGTGCTTGCGCGTCCCTGTGCCGCCCACAAGCGGCTGCGCTCTGCGAGCA
>JANMJQ010000068.1:0-23501 GCA_031371445.1 Akkermansiaceae bacterium | reverse complement strand
AGCGTCCCCTTGAGTTTGTCGATGTCGAGATGATGCATGTCGGACACGCGCGAAATTTTTCCTAACAGCCGCGGGCAGGTGCGTCCACACACCGGACACGGCTCGTAGGTGATGCCGCCTTCCACAAGGTCACCGGTGCGGTAGCGCAGCACCACGGTGCCACGCGCATCAAGCGGCGTACACACCACTTCGCCAGGGTGACCCTCGGGAACGCGTTCGCCCGTTTTCGGATCGATGATTTCAATGAAGCTGAAATCCGGATAGGTATGAAAACCCGTGGGTTCGGCGTCGGAAGCAGTCATGCATTCGGTCCATGCGGTCTTGGCTTCGGTAAACCCATAGGTGGACATGATCGCGACGTCCGGTGAGCCGAGTTCCTCGCAAAGCGCGCGCAGTTTCTTGCGCATGCCGGCGGGAACCTTTTCGCCACCGAGAACAAGGCGCTTGAGTTTCGTCAAACGCAGCTTGGAGACGGATGCCTGTTGCAGGACGTGATAGAGAAAGGTCGGCATCGCGATGATTGCATCGGGATCGATCTTGCCGATGACGCGGAGATTACCCTCGGTGCCAAGGCTTTTGCCACCACCCGTGGAAAGGGTGAAAGTGTTGAAACCGATGCCTGCATAGTGAGCCAACCAGAACGCGAGATGGGGAGCGAAGGGAAAGGCGTTGATGTGACGCCATGAAGGATCCGAACGACAGATCTCCATCAGCCGACGACCGCTTTCCTCCAGGTTTGCGATGTCATACTTGGTGTAGAGGAACGGAACAGGCGCTGACGAACGGCCGGTCGTGCTGGTGAGCAGGATGGGACGAAGCTCTTCCTCTAGCGTCTCCCGCGTGGTTCCCGGAAGATGCGTCAACGCAAGGCGGATCGTTGACCATTGTTTGTGCAGAATGTGCTCGTCCGGAATGATGACAAAATCGCGGGGATTCTCCAAGTCGGCCTTCGACGTGAACGGGAGCTTCGTCAAGTCATCGGTGCCGCGGATGTCATCGACATCCATTCCGAGGTCGTTGAACAATTTTCCATAATGGACCGTGAACGGAACCACGCGGTCACTCAGGAAGCGCCTTAGCAGCGCGTCCTGGCGATAATGGAGTTCGTCACGCGACGCATTGCTCCACCAATCGCTCGAAGGGAGGAATTTCATCATCATGGAAATCCGGTTCTAGCAGCTTGCGAATATCATCGAGGTGTTCGATCGCCACCTGGCGGCCCGCCTCGATGAACTTGCGGAAGCTCGGATAGTCGTGCCAATGCGCTCTGATGCAGTCCGGATGGAGGCAGAGGTCGGCGCGTTTGCACGCCTCGTGGGCGAGACGGATTTGCGCGGCCCTGATGCTTTGGCGGAAAATATCCAGCAGGTTGCCGCTTGCGAAGACGTTGATGTTGTCGTTGAGAGACGTGCCGAGATTCCGCCACCAGGGAATTTCCGGCGCCCTTTCGCGACGGCAAAGTCCTTCTTCGACATCGCTGAAAGTTGGAATCACGGATACGGCGAGCACCCGGTCGACATCGGAGAATTTTTGCAACACCCCCACAGGCACCGGCTCAATCACGCCGCCATCGACGCAGCGACGGCCATCGATGATGACCGGAACAACGATGCCGGGCATCGCGCAAGAAGCGTGGACCGCCTCGGTGATTTTGCCATGGTGCAATACTAGGCGCTCCTTGGTATCGAGATCCACGGTTACAACCCACAGCGGACGTTCGAGGTCTTCAAACTGGAGATTTCCGAGCGAGCGTTCCAGATGGGCGCGGGCCTTGAATCCGCGGAACAGGCCTTTAACGGGCGGGAACAAGGGGTCCGCCAATTTCCAGAGAGTTCGGCGATCGTGAATTTCCGCGGCCAGGTGTTCGAGATCCTTTCCCGAATAGCCAGCCGCCCACAACGCGCCGATGTAGGCACCCATGCTGGAACCGGCGATCGCGTGCACTTCGATGTCGTTTTCCTCCAGCACCTGGATCACGCCGATGTGGGCAAGCCCGCTTGCGCCTCCCGACGACAAGGCGAGGCCCAATTTCACTCCGGATCCGCCACCAGTCCATCCCGTCCTCCGCGCGACACGCGGCGCGGAGCGGAAGAAGCTCTGGATTTTGCCAAACATGGCGTGAGTTGGAAAAGTGAACCGGGGAACTCCGATTCAACTAACAATAATCGCGCCGCGCACGAATTCAAATGAGTTTCCAATTTCCGTAAAAATGCGGCTGCGATCGCCCTTGCCAGGCTGCGGTGGAGCGACTGAAATTCCGGCATGAAACCCGCCGACCGCGAATTCCTCCATCATTTGTTAGAAACACCAAGCCCCACCGGTTTTGAAATGGCGGGCCAGCGGGTTTGGGCGGATTGGATCAAATCCCATGGCGTGGCGGTCCAGTGCGACGCCTACGGTTCCACTTGGGGAACGCTGCCGGGAAAATCGAAGCGCGTCATCATGCTCGAGGCCCATGCCGACGAGATCGGTTATATGATCAAAAACATCGATGACCGCGGTTTCCTCCGCATCGATCGCGTCGGCGGATCGGACGCAGCGACCGCGCGCGGACGGCGGATCGCGATCTTGGGCGACAAGGGCGAAGTGCCGGGCATCATCGGCAATACCGCGATCCATCTGCGTCGTGACGAAGTGGGTTCGGAAAAGGCACCCGCCGTTCATGATTTGTGGGTCGATGTCGGTGCGTCGAATCCCGCGGAGGTCGCCGCCCTTGGCATCCGTGTTGGACATCCCGCGGTCTATCTTTACGGACCCATCGAACTCGCCAACAAACGCATCGTCGGCCGCGCCCTGGACAACCGCATCGGCGGCTACATCATCGCGCAAGTGATGAAGCGCATCGCCACCGGCAAGCGCAAGCCGGTGCTGGGCCTGATCTGCCTCAACGCGGTGCAGGAAGAGATCGGCGGCAATGGTGCGATGATGGCAACCTATCGCCTCAAGCCCGATCTTTGTGTTTGTCTTGACGTTACCCATGCCACCGACACACCCGGCATCGATCCCAACAAATTCGGCAACATCAAGCTTGGCGGCGGACCCAGCGTTTCGCATGGCACGGCCAATCATCCGCTGCTGGTAAAACATCTGTTAGACGTCGCGGTGAAATCGAAGATCACCGTCCAGCACGAAGCCAGCAGCCGCTTCACCGGCACCGACACCGACAAGATCTTCCACTCCCGCGAAGGGGTGCCGAGCGCGCTGATCTCGCTGCCCTTGCGCTGCATGCACTCGGTGGTGGAGACCGCGCATCTCGATGACATCCAGCATACCATCGACCTTCTAACAGATTTCGTGTTGTCAGTGGGCGAGAAGGATTTGTTTCATCAGTCGCTTTAAGGTCTCGAATCTGGCCATAACTGCCCACTCATTTTAGGCACCTAAAATATTTGGAATTTCGAAATGATTTGGGTAAGCTGGGTTCAGCCCTTGCCACCCATGAACAACATTTCGCAATTCGATAATCCCTATCTTCCTCCGCAAACGTTCGCCGCGGGTCCGCCTCCCCTGCCGGGTGTGATCGATGCGGAGGCCATCCGCCGCGAGCACGCTTACACGGAGTCAACCGTGGGAACGATGGGCGTACTTTATTATATCGCCGGCACATTCGTCACGCTTGGCGGGCTGGTACAGTTGCTAAATGTTCTCATCGCTCAGAGTCCCGATGTTGCCAAAGAGGTGATGACCTGCGCCTTCGTCCTCGTTTTTGGAATTGCCTTGTTCGCGCTGGGCCGCGAGGCCCGCAAGTTCAATTCGTCGGCGCGCACCGGTATCATCATTATCTCCGCACTTGGGCTTTTGGCCTTTCCCATCGGGACGCTGATCAATGGTTACATCCTCTGCACCCTTTCCGGCAAAAAAGGCCGCATGGTTTTTTCGCCCGAATACAAGGCGATCATGGCCATCACCGCGCGGCCGAAAGTCAGGACCTCGGCGGCCGTGTGGGTCGTGCTGGCCATCGCGCTGTTCATCATCGCTGTCGCGGGCTATTTGATCATCGCCTAAGGAGCCACGACACTCTTTACCTCTGGCACTCAACACTCAACCATCAACACTCAACTTCTTCGATCGAAGACACGACAAGAGTGTCGTGGCTCCTTAAGCTATGATGCCTTGAATCACCTTGCTCCCCGGCTTGGTAATGTTCGTCAGGCGTTGCGGGGCTCCATTCGAGGGATAGGTCAGTTTTTCATGATCGAATCCCATCAGTTGCATCATCGTCGCATGAAGGTCGTGGACGGAAACCTTGTCTTTGATGGCTTCATAGCCGATGGGGTCGGTCTCACCGTAGGAAATGCCTGGCTTCACTCCGCCGCCGGCTAGCCAGAGGGTGAAACCGCCGGGGTTATGGTCGCGGCCGATGAAGGCCATCTCGGCCCCACCGCGGTTTTCCTGCATCGGGGTGCGGCCAAATTCGCCGCCCCAGACGACGAGCGTGTCTTCTAACAGGCCGCGTTGTTTGAGATCGTTGAGGAGCGCAGTCATTGGCTGGTCCACTTCCTTGCAGCGATCGCTGAAGCCCTTGTTGATGGCCTCGCTGGCGCTGGCCCCGTGGGAGTCCCAACCCCAGTGAAAGAGCTGGATGTAGCGCACGCCGCGCTCGGCGAGGCGGCGGGCTAACAGGCAGTTGTTGGCGAAGGATTCCTTGCCGGGCTCTGTGCCGTAGAGCTTGTGGGTGGCTTCATTTTCCTGCTTCAAATCGAAGGCATCGGTCGCGCTCATCTGCATCCGGTAGGCCATCTCGTATTGGGCGATGCGGGTAACGGTTTCGGCGTCACCGACTTCCTCGGCGATCTTCTGATTGAGCCGGTCGAGGCTATCGAGCGAACGGCGGCGGATGTCGCGGGAGATGCCTTGCGGATTATCGAGGTAAAGTACCGGTTCCCCTTCCGACCGGCACTGCACGCCTTGATAGACGGAGGGCAAATAGCCGGCGCCCCAGACGGACTTGCCGGCGTCCGGATTTTTTCCGCCGGAAGTGAGGACGATGAAACCGGGCAGGTTCTGATTTTCCGAACCGAGTCCATAAGTCGCCCACGCGCCGATGGAGGGCGCGCCGAGGTTCTGCGTGCCGGTATGGACGAGCAACTGGGCAGGGCCGTGGTTGAACTGGTCGGTAAACATCGACTTGATGAAACACACGTCATCCACCACGGAGGAAAAATGCGGCAGCCGATCGGAGACCCATGCGCCGGATTGGCCGTGTTGTTTGAAATCGAACTGCGGGCCTAACATTTTCGGCACGCCCTGAATGAAGGCGAACTGTTTGCCTTCGAGAAATTCCTTCGGGCATTCCTTGCCGTTGAGTTTGAGAAGCTCCGGCTTGTAATCGAAGAGCTCGTGCTGCGAGGGAGCGCCGGCCATGTGCAGATAGATGACGCGCTTCGCCTTCGCCGCGAACTGCGGGAACGCGGGTGCCAGAGGGTTCGTCGGATCCTTTTTCAAAACAGCGGATGATCCCCAAGCGCGGCCAGCGGTTCCGGCAAGCCACATCGCACCGAGGCCCGCGCTGCATTTCGATAGGAAATGACGGCGGGTTAGGTGTTGGAGCTGCGAGTGGCGCAACCTCGCAAATTGTTCGGAGTCCATGGTATTCTAACGGGTGAGTGCGGAATCGAGATTGAGGATCGTGTTCGCAACGACGACCAGCGCGGCGGCATCCGGATTTTTCCCGAGCTTGGCGGACTCGGTGGGAACGGCCTGGTAATCGGAAACACATGCGGCGTTAAGAGCAGCGAGTTCGTCGATCATCGCAGGCGAAGCGACTTGCTGGGTTGCGAGCAGAACTCCAAACGCCAGCCGCGCGGGAAGATCGGTGGCATGGGATGCCATCCTTTCGGCCAATCCCTGCGCGGCTTCGATGTGCGCGGGATCGTTCAAGGTGACGAGCGCTTGCAACGGAGTATTGCTGACAAGCCGCAGCGCGCTGCACAGGTCGCGGCTCGGAGCGTCGAATGTTAGAAAACCGGGGAAACCACTGGTGCGCTTCAAAAACGTGTAGATCCCGCGGCGGAAGCGGTCCTCACCTTGGGAATCAACCCACTTGGCACCATTGTAAACCGAGCGCCACACTCCGGCGGGTTGTGGCGGAAACACCGGCGGCCCGTACATTTTTTGCGACAATAGCCCGGCCGTGGCGAGCGCCTGGTCCCGAACCATTTCCGCTGACAGCCGGTTGCGCGGACCACGGGCGAGGAGGCGGTTGCCTGGATCACTTTCGACGAGAGCCTTCGACGCGTTGTGGGTCTGTCGATACGTCGAGGAAAGGACGATTTCGCGAAGCATCGATTTGATCGACCATTTGAAATCATTCTCAAAACGCAGTGCCAAATGATCCAATAACTCCGGATGACTCGGTGGAGTTCCCGACGTTCCAAAGTCCTCCGCCGTCTGCACGATGCCGGTTCCGAAAAGCTCGCCCCACAACCGGTTTACGATGACGCGGGCTGTAAGTGGATTCTCAGGACTGGCAATCCAGCGCGCCATGTCGAGGCGGCTCATGCCGTCCTTCGACTTGCTGCTTGCCAACAACTCCGGCACTCCGGTGGTCACCACATTTTCCTTCATCAAGCGGTTGCCGCGGGCGAACACTCGGGTTTCGCGAGCCGCGCGTTCCACCATCACGGGGACCATCGTGCCGGTGATCGCCTTGTATTGGCTGGCGATATCGGCGCGCGATTTCCAAACAGCAAGGCGCTGCGGATCGTTAACCAGTGCGATCCACTCGGGACGGTTGGAGGTTTCGAGTGCGAATCGCCTCACCGGCGTTGCCTGATTACCAGTGGTCTCGCCTCCCTGGCTCATGGAAATTTCCAATCTCGCTCCGGCAATGGGTTCGATCATTTTTTCAGGAACGAAGACAAACCACCTTGGACCTTCGAGCTTCGGAAAACCACCTACGTTGCCGTCAGGACTCGGCTCAACAGGCTCGCCGAGTTGATCGGCGAATACTTCCTTCATCGCGACGGGAGCCACTGTTCCATCGGGATTGATCAGATTGACTTGGAATTTCGTCACCAGTGAACCGCGCTCCGGCCATTTTTTCGGATCGTCCCTATCCGGCAGAATCCGCAGTCGCAGGGCGTCGAATGCGGTGGCCGGTCCTGAAATCTTGTGGACATTACCGACGGGCAAAGTGCCATCGCTGCGAATCGTGCCATCGGATGAAATCGCCAGCTTGCCGTGGCTCGGCGCCAAGGCATCGGGCGTGAAGGGTTTCCAATCATCCGTGGATTTTGCCAAGGCCTGCCCCGCGGAGTTGAGTTGTTCGCGAAGGATGCGGAGGTTAATTTCCAAATTGGATGCCTCCGCGGATTTCCCGGGATCCGCCGGGATTTTAATGCGGGGAAAATCGTTGTCCTGGTCGCAGTCCTCGGAGCTGTTGAAGAAGGCTGCGAATTTATAAAACTCGTCGTGCTCAATCGGGTCGTAGGGATGCGAGTGGCACTGGACGCAGCCGAATGTCGTCGCCTGCCAAGTGGTCCAAGTGGTGCTTACACGGTCGAGCACGGCAGCGAGCCGGAACTCCTCGTCATCGGTGCCGCCCTCGGTGTTGGTCTGGGTGTTGCGGTGAAATGCAGTGGCAAGGCGCTGATCCGCGGTGGCATTCGGAAGAAGGTCGCCGGCGAGTTGTTCGATGCTGAATTGGTCGAAAGGAATGTCCGCATTGAACGCGCGGATCACCCAATCGCGGAACGGCCAGATGTTGCGGGCGGGATCTTTTTCAAATCCATAGGTGTCCGAGTAACGCGCGAGATCCAGCCAGACGGTTGCCCAGCGTTCACCGAAATGCGGGGATGCCAGCAAGCGATCCACCACCGCGCCGCGGGCGGCAAGCGGCTCCTTTGCAAGTTCATCCTGATAAGCGGCAAGCTCGTCGGGAGACGGCGGCATACCTGTTAGATCGAATGAAACACGCCGCAGCCATTCGTCGGGTGGAGCTTCGGGCGATGGCTTGAGCTTCTCGCGGTCGAGCCGTTGCATGATGTAACGATCCATCGGCGCACCCGGCCATTTTTCATCGGAAATGTTGGCGACCGCAGTTTCCTTCGGCAGGACGAACGACCAATGGTTCTGCCACTCCGCGCCCTGGGCGATCCAGCGCTCGATCAGGTCGATCTGATCCGCTGGCAAGGGCGGGCCATGCTTCGGCCTCGGCATGACTTCCTCGGGATCCTTGCTGCGGAGACGACGCAGCATTTCAGATTCAGCAGGCTTGCCTGGAACGATGGGAATTTCCCCCGACTTGCCGGGAGCCAGCGCTTTCTCCCGATAGATGAAGGAAATCTCGCCCGCCTCCTTCACACCCCCATGACAAGCGGTGCAGTGCTTTGTGAGGATCGGGCGGATGTCGCGATTGAATTCCACACGCTCCTCACCTTTCGCAAGGGAAAGCGAATGCAGCAATAGAGTCGGCAACAGCAAGCGGGTCATCGGCAGATGGTAAACCTACGGCTGCTGGGAAAAAATGCTATCACCCGGACGGGTAATTCGCTTTTCACGGAATCATGCTTAAGGAGCCACGACACTCTTGTCGTGTCTTTGGCGGGGGTGAAGACACGACAAGAGTGTCGTGGCTCCTTAAACTATGGGATTTGAAACTCCCGCACCACGGCCATGTGCTGCATCTGCGGCAGACCGCTGTCTTCTTTTCTAACAGGTGCGAGTTGGTCGAGTGGAGTGAACACGCGACTGTCGAAGACCATGCCGTTTGGAAATTCCACGCCTGCGATTTTCAGAGGCACCGCGGCCTTGTGCAGCGCTTCCGAAGCGAGCACCCAATCGTAGGGATGGTTGCGCGGGGCGTTGGTGGAAATTTCGCCAAGCTGATCGGCGGGCGGATGTTCAGGGATAACGACGACGCCTTTGAGCTCGCGGAAGCAATGTTCCGTAGTGCTGCGGGTGTTGAAATCGCCGCCGATGAGAAGCAGCGCGTCTTTCGGCAGTTTGTCCTTCAGATACTTCGCGAGCGCGCCCGTTTCAGTGCTGCGCGATTGTTCGCCTTTCGAATGGAGATGCACGCTGACCGCCCACAACTCTCGATTGCCGGGGAGGCTGATGCGGGCCCACATGAACTCACGGTTGTCGAGCTGCGGGTCGTCCCATTTTCCGGATTCGGCGATGGGAAAACGGCTGATGATGCCGTTGGGAATTTGCGCATCCTCTTCCTGGACGAAGGCAAAATTTTCTCCAAAAGTCTGGTTGACCCATGCCCGGGGCGAGCCGCTGACGTTGAACTCCTGGATCATCACGACATCCGGTTTGAGCGCTTTCAAAATTCGCGCGCCGGCCCCTTCCGGGTTCGAGTGGTTGCCGTTGTCAACCGAGTAGGATTGCTTGTTGTCCGAGGTCAGGTTCGCGGTAACGGCGCGGATCGCGAGAGGTTCGGCATGGGCCAAGCCAACAAACGCGATGCAGGAAAACAGATAGCGAAGCACCCGCGCAGCCTGCATTTTCCGCAGCATCCCGCGAGCGAATTCACTGGCGTTGGGCCTACCTTGGAACAAAATCCTGCAAATTGCCGTCATTCCCAGTTGGCGAATTGCAGAGGCAGCGTTAGAATTTTCCCGTGGCCGACAATTCCCCCACGCCCAATGTTCCCGCGAAACTTCAGGGACAGCTCCTGTTGGCCGATCCTTCGTTGCGCGATGGTATTTTCAACCGCTCGGTGATTTTGCTGGCCGAGCATGACCGGGCACAGGGCGCGTTCGGCCTCATCCTCAACCATCCCACCGGCAAGACCGTCGGCGAATTCCTTTCTAACACCGAGTTCACCGCGCTGCGTCAACTGGCGGTCTTCGATGGCGGGCCGGTCTCGCGCGACCAGCTCACCTTTTCCTCGTTCTGGTGGAGCAAAAAAACCGGGCTGCGCTGGGCCGTGCGGATTTCAGCAGATGAAGCGATTGAACATGCCCGCAAACCGGGTCGGATCGTGCGGGCCTTCGTGGGCTATTCCGGTTGGACCGCCGGCCAGTTGGAAAATGAACTCCAGCGCAACTCGTGGGTGGCGGCCCGGCCGCAAGCGGATTTGTTGGGCCGCGACCATGACAAACAGTTGTGGTCCGAATTAATGGGCTTGGTCTCGCCATTGCACCGCATCCTCGCGCAGGCTCCTGAAAATCCTTGGCTCAACTGAGTCCGGATTTTTTATCCCCAACTGTTTTTCATGTCTGACCTGCCGCTTGTCTTCAGCACCATTCCGGAAATTCTAACAGAGTTCGCCGAAGGACGTTTGGTGATCGTGGCGGACGATCCATTTCGCGAGAATGAAGCGGACTTGGTCGGCGCCGGTTCGCTGTGCACTCCGGAAATGGTGAACTTCATGGCGGTTCATGCGCGCGGATTGATCTGTGCGCCCGTCACCGCCGAACGCGCGGAAGAACTTGATTTACCGCAGATGACCCGCCGCAACCGCGAGGGCCACAAGACCGCTTTCACCGTGAGCGTCGATGCGGCCGAGGGCATCGCGACGGGCATTTCAGCAGCTGACCGCGCCTTGACGATCCGGCTGCTCGCCGACCCGGACGCGAAGGCCGACAAGTTCGTGCAACCCGGCCATGTGTTTCCCCTGCAAGCCGTGCCCGATGGTGTGCTGCGCCGCACGGGACATACGGAGGCCGCGCTCGACATCGCCGCGCTCGCGGGATTGCCGCGCGCCGCGGTGATTTGCGAAATCATGAACGACGACGGCACCATGGCTCGCGTCGGACAACTGGGTACCTATCAGCAGCGCCATGGCTTGAAGGCTTGCACCATCGCGCAACTCATCGAATACCGGCGGCGCTCGGAGAAGCTCGTGTATCGCGAGCAAACGGTGAAGCTGCCCACCGATTTCGGCGAGTTCGACTGCCACTTGTATCGCATCATGACCGACTCAAGCCATCACCTGGCTTTGACGAAGGGTAACATCGATCCCACGAAGCCCTTGCTCGTCCGCGTGCATTCGGAATGTCTAACAGGTGACGTGTTTCAATCGCAGCGCTGCGATTGCGGCGGCCAGCTTGCAGCCGCCTTGGAGCGCATCTCCGAAGAAGGGGGCGTCTTGTTATATCTCCGCCAGGAAGGTCGTGGCATCGGGTTGCCTGCGAAAATCCATGCGTATAAATTGCAGGAGGAAGGCTGGGATACCATCGAAGCCAACGAAAAACTCGGCTTCGGCTCCGACCTCCGCGACTACGGCATGGGCGCGCAAATTCTCCACGATCTAGGGGTGCGCAAGATGCGATTGCTCACGAACAACCCGAAGAAAGTCATCGGCCTCGAAGGCTATGGCTTGGAAATCGTCGAGCAGTTGCCGATTTCCCTGCCGTCCAATCCGCATAATGAGAAGTATCTTGAGACAAAGCGGACGCGGATGGGGCATACGCTGTAGCAACTGTATGACCGTCGTCTTCCTCCCCCGTGGCTGACGCGTCTCGCGGCAGACCGTGCCTGGAGCGTCTCGCTCCAACTCTTCCGATAAAGGCGCATCTACTACGTCCCTAGTAGTTCACCGGGCGAAGCGGGAAGACCGCCTTCTTTCTTCTTTCCTGAACACTGAAAAACCAGCACACTTCTTCACAACCCCGCCGCCGCAAGCTGTTTGCGCATTTCGGCGACCATTCGGTCTTCGAATTGTTTCGACTTCTGCGCATGCTGGGTTGCTTCGGCAATGTGCTGGTTCGCCAAGGCCGGAGTGGCAGAGGCCAGGGCGTCCCGATAACTTTGCAGAGCCGACCGTTCCTCTTTGAACATCCCCAGGTTGCACTCGTCGATGTCGCTGCCCGACAGCCCGCGCAGACGGAAGAATTCGTTGGTGACTTCCTGCGGCACCGACTGCTTGTCGAAATTTTTCCGCAGCAGCGGCTCTTCGCCGCGCTCAAGATAGGCGACCGCTCCGTCGTAGGTGTTGATTTCGCCGTCGAGGATCTGGATGTAGCCGCGCCGCGCGAGCGCTGCGTCATTGGTCCAGGTTGGCATGCCCTTCATCTGCCGGCGCATTGTGTCAAAGGGGGTGAACAGGCCTTTCTCGTAGGCCCGTGTCGTCGCGACCGCATTGATGATCCGCTTGGCAAGTTCGCCTTGCCCGCGGCCCAATCGAGCCAGTTCGGCAAGTCCGGCGCTGTAGGCGAGTTCGTTGGCCGGCTGGTCGCCATTGATGTTCTGAATCAGCACGCGGTTGTGCTCAAGGGTGGCCTTGGCGATCGCCTTGAAAGCGGCGACGATTTCCGGTTTCGACGGGGAGGAAATGCGGATCTCCTCGGCAATCGACCCACCCCGTGGCCGGGCCTTGGCCTCGTGCTTGAGCGCCGCGCTTGCCACGCTTTTAAGGATCTTGTCGCAGGAAGAAAGGGAAACGGCGAGCAGGAGAACGGAAAAAGTGAGGCGCAACATCAGGTCGAGGAGCCTACCCGTCGGAAGGCCGGGATCCTAGAAATAATTTAACAATGCCGTAATATCGTAGGTTCTGTAGCGGCGCGTCTATGACCGCCGTCTTTTCTTCCATCGATGTCGGATATTCGAAGAAGTGCCGAGTCACCTTCTTCGCTGTGCTACGAAGGACAGGTGGTCAGTGGAAGATTTTTACCCTTAAACCCATGACCCATGACTAGCGACTTCATGGAGGAGGCGGGATGACGGCGAGCGGCGGACGCAAGGCCATCGCCTGTTTTCGGAGTGTCGCGGCGTCGTAGGGCAAGGCGAAGGATACGATTTTTTCGTTGTGCTCGAAAAGCAAGCGGGAGCCGTCGGCGGCAAACGCGGCGGCGGAAGGTGAAACGTCGAAGCGTTCGGCGATAATCTCGCCATCGCTCATCTACGCCGTGGACGGACACTATCACCATGCCGCCTGCTTCGATCCGAAGAGCGAGGACTCCAAAGGCGAACTCCGGTCCATCGCCACCGGACACTTCTTCCGCATGAACATGCGCAACCATCACCTCATTCCGCGACTAAGGGACAGGCCTTTTATGGTACTACCATCGCAGACAGCACAGCGAGGCGGATACCGCCGCCATGATAGATGGATTACTGGCCTTCCTCGAAGTCCCCACCGTCGGACATACAAGTCTGTTCGTCCAGCGTGCCGGTGGAAAAGACGCTCCGATCAAGCTTTTCATCAAGGCTTTTGCAAGTCGGGGAAGGAGACTTGGTAACCATGTGTGGAGGTTAGCGTCTGTGCGCGCGATGTCGAACCGGTTTTGCAAGAACGGGTTTACGAACATTCTTAGCCAAGCCCCGTTTCTCCCGCTATTCCTGATTGGCAGGCCCGGTTCCCCCGCCTAGCGTCGCGCCTCTCCATGTCCGCCAAAACCCGTTTTCACTTCACCGGCATCTGTGGCACTGCCATGGGTGCGGTCGCCGCCGCGATGAAACAGCGGGGCTTCACGGTCACCGGCTCCGACGCCAACGTTTATCCGCCAATGTCGGACTTTTTGCGCGGCCAGGGGATCACGCTCACGGAAGGCTATCGCGCGGAAAACATCCCGGCCGATACGGATGTTGTCATCATCGGCAACGCGATTTCACGGGGCAATCCGGAGGCTGAGGCGGCGCTCGACCGCAAGCTGCTGTATCATTCGCTGCCGGAAGTGATGAAGGAGTTTTTCCTGCGCGGAAAACGCAACTTCGTGGTCTCCGGCACGCATGGCAAGACCACCACTTCGTCGATGCTTGCCTGGATCTTCAGCAAGGCGGGGCTCGACCCGGGATACATGATCGGCGGACTGCCGAAAAATCTCGGCCAGGGCGCGCATTTCACCGACTCGGAATTCAACGTCCTCGAGGGCGACGAATACGACACCGCGTTCTTCGACAAGCGCTCGAAGTTCCTTCATTACCTGCCCGAATGCGTGGTCGTGAACAACGTCGAGTTCGACCACGCCGACATCTACAACTCGCTGGACGAAATCAAACTCACCTTCCGCCGGCTGCTCAACATCGTGCCGCGGGGTGGCATCGCGTTTGTGAATGGCGACGAGCAAAACTGCCTCGATGTCGCTGACAAGGCCCCCTGCCCGGTGACCACCGTCGGCTTCGGCGAAAACTGCAAGCTGCGCATCGTCGATCTGAAGTACGAGACGGACCGTAGTTCGTTCACACTTGCGGGCGAGCGCTATTCCATCCGCATGACCGGCGAGTTCAACGTCCGGAACGCCGCGATGTCGGTCGCGGCCGCAAGCTTCGCCGGCCTGACCGCCGATGAAATCCGTGTGGGCCTGGAAAGTTTCGAAGGTGTCGCGCGCCGCCAGGAATTGAAAGGCGAGGTCAACGGCATCAAGATCATCGACGACTTCGCGCATCATCCCACCGCCATCCGCCTCGCGGTGCAGAGCCTGCGCCAGCGCCATCCCGATTCGCGGTTGTGGATCTTGTTCGAACCGCGCTCCAACACCACCCGCCGCGCAGTGTTCCAAACCGAACTCGCCGAATCACTCGCCGCCGCGGATTTCGCGGTGGTCGCGGGTATCACCGACCTCGCGAAGATCCCGGAAAACGACCGGCTCGATCCCGACAAACTCTCCGCCGACATCCAACGCTTCGGTGGCCAGGGTTGGTATCTGCCCGACAACGAAGCCATCATCGCCAAAGTGAAATCGTTGGCAAAGCCCGGTGACATCGTCGCCGTCCTCAGCAACGGCGGCTTCGGCGGGATTCATTCAAAGCTGCTGGCGGCGTTGGGTTAAAGTTATCGCGGCCCGAATGAGCGAATTCAATCTTCGTAAATGTCGCGGCGATGACCCACGTAAATTACGATCACTAACAACCGGCTGTCTTCGATTTTGCAGAGCAGCCGATAGTCATCCACCCGATACCGCCAGAACTCAGCAAGATCACCTTTCAGACGTTTTCCGAACTCCCTCGGATCGTTTGTTCCGCTTATTCTCGAATCAAGAAACGCAAGAATCCGGCGACTCGGTTCATGCCCCAATTTGCGAAGCTGTTTGAGGGCTTTCTCCTCGATTTTATAGTCCCAGTTCACGCTTGGTTTCTTCGCCGGAATAAAGACGGCCCAAGTCGCGGGAAGATTCCAAGGCCAGGTAGTAGTCTTCCAAATCTTCCAAATGCTGTTCAATCGCTTCCAGTGCGTAGAACTCAGTCGAACGCCCCGTCTTGGTCGCAAGCCGGGTCAATCGACCTTCAAGTTCAGGAGCCAAATGCAGCGCTAACATGGGCGTATCTTACGCCAGATTGAATGGTGTGACAAGGCCCGCGTCCGGTCCTCATCCCTTCTCCCACACGCGCGTCCGCAAGGCTTCGGCGGCGGCGCGGGCTTCGGCTTCCTTTTTGCTTTTGCCCTTGCCGGTGGCGAGGATGAGAGTTTGCCAGGATACTTCCGATTGAAACACGCGGCGGTGGTCCGGCCCACTCTCGCCGAGGATGCGATAACACGGTGCCTGCGGATGAATGGCCTGCAGCAATTCCTGGAGCTCGCCTTTCGGGTTCCGTTCTTCAGGACTGGAAACCATGTTGCCGATTTCCGCTTCGAACAACCGCAACACCAGCTCGCGTGCGGGAACCGGACCCGAGTCGAGATAGACGGCGCCGATCAACGATTCGAAGGCATCAGCCAAGGTCGACAAGCGCCGGCGTCCACCGGTGGCTTCCTCGCCTTTTCCTAACAGAACGTAATCGCCGAGATGGATCGCCATCGCGAAGCGCGCCAGAGCCCGCCGCGACACCACGCGGGACCGCAGCTTGGTAAGACGGCCCTCGGTGAAATCCGGGAACATTTTGAAAAGTTCCTCAGTGACGATCAACTGAAGGACCGCGTCGCCCAGGAACTCCATCCGCTGGTTGTCGAAATGCGGCTTCTGCGATTCGTACGCGAGACTGGGATGCGTGAGCGCCTCGGCTAAGAGCAGCGAGTTGCGAAATTTGTAGTGAATCCGGCTCTCAAGCGGCTGCATCAGTCAATCATTTGCTGGTTTCCCCCTACCCCTTCCGAAACTCCGATGAGGATCCGATGGGAAAGGTGGGGTGATCGACGGGACTCGAACCCGCAACAACCAGAATCACAATCTGGGGCTCTACCATTGAACTACGACCACCATTTCAGGCGGACGGGATCGTTAGGCGGCGAATACCGATTTGGGAAGGGAAAAAATCCGACAAGCGCGGGCAAAATCAACGCTTTGACACTTGTTGCAGGGAGAAATTCAACCACAGATGAACAAGATGAACGCAGATGAAGTGATTTTTGCACAATCCGCTACCCTTATCCTGTCCGATTCCCCGAGATCGGGATGACTTCGTCTATATCTGTGTCAATCCTGTTCATCTGCGGTTGAATTTGTTCGGAAGCATGGGTCGTTGGGGCCATTTCTCCGTAGCAAAAGAACCCTGACCTTATCATCGGAACCACGAATCCAGATTCCATTTTTGCTCCTTTCTTGAGCCTTTTTGCGGATAAAATTGAAATTTAATTGCCCCAGCCTGCTTTTTTACCGCTGGCATTCCGTCCGGGCTTGGCATGCCGGACATCCCGGGCATTCTCGCCGGGTCTTTCACCATGTCGCCTGAACAACAACTCGCGCAACTCGTCGCCGGCACCGCCAAGGTGCTTTCGGAAAAGGAATTGCTGGAAAAACTCAAGCTCGGCCGTCCGCTGCGGATAAAGCTCGGAGTTGATCCAACCGCCCCGGACATTCATCTCGGCCACACGGTTGCCTTGGAAAAGCTCGGCCAGTTCCAGCGCCTCGGTCATCAGGCGGTGCTGCTCATCGGGGATTTCACGGCGACGATCGGCGATCCATCCGGCCGCTCGGCGACACGCCCGCCGCTGTCTCGCGATGAGGTCCTCGTGAATGCGGCAACCTACACGGACCAAGCTTTCAAGATCCTCGACAAATCGAAAACCGAGATCGTTTACAATGGCGACTGGTTCCGCAAAATGAGCTACGAGGAAATCCTGCGCCTCAACTCGCGCGTGACCCTCCAGCAAATGCTGCAACGCGAGGACTTCCGTATGCGCATCGATGCGGGCAAGGAGATCCGCCTCCACGAACTGCAGTATCCGGTCATGCAAGGCTGGGACTCCGTCGAAATCCGCGCCGATGTCGAGATCGGTGGCACCGACCAACTGTTCAACATTCTCGTCGGCCGAGACCTGCAGAAGGAAGAAGGCCAACCGCAGCAGGTTGTCATGGTGATGCCTCTGTTAGAAGGCCTCGATGGCGTGCGCAAGATGTCGAAGTCCTACGGCAACTATATTGGCGTGAACGATGCCCCGCAGGAAATGTTCGGCAAGCTGATGAGCATTTCCGATGAGTTGATGGACCGCTACTATCTACTGCTGCTCGGCGAAACCCGCGATGCCAACGCGCATCCCATGGATTCCAAGAAGTCCCTCGCGGAGAAAGTCACTAACCGCTATCACGGTGCCGAAGCAGGACCCGCGGCGCGTGCGGATTGGGAGACGCGCTTTTCGAAAAAAGATCTCGCGTCCGCCGAGTTGCCGGAGATTTCCGTGGCCACGCTGGGGGATGAATACACTGTCCTGAGCTTGTCGGCTTTTGCGTTTCGCAGCGCGTTCGGCATCGAGAAATCCAACGGCGAACTTCGGAAACAATTCATCTCGACAGGTTCGGTGCAACTCAATGGGGAGAAGCTAACAGATCCCACCGCTTCTGTTAGACCCTCTCCTGGTGACGTGCTGAAGCTTTCCAAGAAACACGCGGTGCGGTTTGTGGCATAGCGCGACTGGAGCGCGGAATTTATTCCAATGCCTTTAAGGATTCGGCATTCAGGTCAGATTCGATTCCTTCAGGCCAACGGTCTGCACCATACCAGCCCAGGGCATCGCCCTGATCTTTATACACAAGTCCGTAGGCGTCAGCCATGCTTACGGAGCGCTGGCTTCAGCCGGCGAGTGATTCCAGCATTTTGGCGCCCCAACGAGCCATGAAGCGACGGGACTCGCCGACTAAAGTCAGCGCTCCGTTCGTTTCCTCCGCCGATCAGAACCATTTGTGTATAAAGATCAGGGCATCGCCCTGGGTGGTCGGATTAGAGAAATTTGTTAGCCCTGAAGGGGCGGACCAACTCGGCGGTTCATCGATTGGGTCGCTCCTACAGAGCTCTGGATATTGCTACGCGCGCATACCCAGGACGTTGCCCTGGGCTGGTATGGTCCGCGCCGTTGGCGCTGTGGAAATCCGAATCCTTAAAGGCATTGGAATTTATTCCGCTCGAACCATAGGCATTCACACCTTGCGGGGCCTTTGAAAGCGTGGCAGGTATAATCGATAGGATAATTCCCAATAACCAAACCTTCATCCCATGGATCTGCCAGTTCTCTACATCAAACCGGGCTGTCCGTGGTGCGACGAAGCCGTGGACTATTTCGATCGGAAAAAAATCGACGTCCGCACGGTCGTGGTCAGCGGCGATCGTGAGGCCACGCGCGAAATGGTCGAGCTGTCCGGCCAGTCAAAAGCGCCGACGCTTGATTGGCACGGTGATGTCCTGGCCGACTTCGGCGTGGATGAACTGCTGCCTTTTTTGAAAAAGCACGGGATTCATTGAACCGTGATCAGAGCATTTTAAAAGATGGCATGGCCATTCGGATAAGGCCCAAAGGGTCGATCGATACCAGCCTGGGTCAACGGCCCAGGGTTTGTTTCACGCAGTGAACCACGCGCAAGCTACAGGCGTTGACCGCAAAACAATCTCCATCGCAGCGCGCGAAGGGTGCGCTGCTGGCGGGCTTTGGGGGCTATTGACGTCGCCAGTTTGCGCCCCATTGCTTCGCGAATTATACCTGGGGCGGCACTCGTTTCTCGTTTGCCCCAGGCTGTTATAGGCATGCCCGTTGGGACACGGAGAACGCCTATCCTTGTTAACTGAAACGATCTCAGGCCTTGGCCAATTCCCGTGCCACCAGCATCAGCGTTTCGCGGACACCGGGAGCGAAGCCGCCGTCGGTTTGGACAGCCAGCAGAACCGGACCCTCGCGGATGAATTCCAGCGGCACTGATCCGGAATAGAGCTTCAGGGCGCCATTGCCGAAACCGAGATTGGGGAGCAGCGTTTTCAACGCTTCCAAGGTGGCCATTTCCTGGGCACCCACGCGGGCGATGTTGCGCATGCCTGGCAACGCGCGCGTGCGTTGCAGGATTTCGTCGGGTGTCATTTCACGGTCCACACCGAAAATCGCACGCAGCTCAAGCTGGCGAATGGAAAACGAATCCGATTGTTGGTCCATGGGCGCGGCTGGAGGCGCCGCAGGAGCAAACGCGGAGGGGACCTGAACCGCCGCGGAAGGTTGCGAAAATGCGCGGCCACCAAATCCCTGCGCGGGCTGCTGTCCGAAAGCCGCGGCTGCTTCAGGCCACACTGGCGGCTCAGGAGCGGCGGCTGGGGCAGCGGGTGCAGTCTGCCGGGGGCTTTCGACCGAAAAGGGCTGGGGCTGCTGCTGCGGAACTCCAAATGGGGAAGCCGGGGGTTGGGCATAGCCGGCCGGAGCCTCAAAGGGTGACTGCTGCGGTTTTGCCGGAGCCTCGAATCCAAATCCCTCGGCCGGGTCGGCCACTTGGAAAGGCGATTCCGTCCGGCGGCGTTCCGGCACCTTCGCAGGACGGCCTGGCTCCACCTGGCGCACTTCGGTGGGCTCATCCACCACGCTGAACGGAGACTCCTGGCGGTTGGCCGGTGCAAACGGGCCCGCTTGTTGCGAAGCCGGTTCAACGCCGTCATTCACAATCGCAAAGGGAGACTCCCGCTGGCTCGTTGGCTGATTCGGGAAGCTCTCGAAAATTCCTCGGGTGGTGCTCATGTCGAAGTGATGGGATTCGGGTGCGTGGATCTATTAACGGGGAAGAAAATGCTTAATATTTCCGAAATGTCGAGCATCTCTGCAATAATTTTTATTTCCCCTCTTCCTCGAGAAGACGCTTCAGACGGTTGCGCATCGACACCTTTGCCACCGCTGGCAGCCGGTCCACAAACAAGACGCCGTTCAAATGGTCGATCTCATGCTGCAACGCGCGCGCCAATAATCCGTCCGTCTCCACCACCATCACCGAACCATCGAGCTGGGGCAAAGTGGCCTTTACCTCCTCCGGACGCCGCACCTCCGCGCGGATTCCCCGGATGCTCAAACATCCTTCAACGCCAAATTCCTTCGCCTGCCCAAAGGCCAACTCCGGGTTGATGAAAACCAAGGGCATGATCGATAACAAATCGGCATCCTCGCCGTTGACCTTGAGGAATGAAACGCACTCGGGATCGTGCGACACATCGATCACCGCCAACCGCAAATCTTCCCCCACTTGCGGTGCCGCCAAACCGACGCCGTTTGCGGCCACCATCGTATCGAGCATATCCGCGACCAGAGTGATGATGTCCTCATTCACATCCGTTACCGGACGACAGCGTTGGCGAAGGACAGGGTGGCCGTATTGAACGATTTCGCGAATCATGGGTGCGCGCCATGCTTAGCGGATCCGATGAAAGAGGTCAAACACGCCGTCTCATGCAATCGAAGAGACAAGAGATCGTGGATAGTAGATAGTGGATAGTGGGGCGGATCTTTCTCTTCCATCCACGATCCACGATCTCTTCCTCTTCAAAATATTTCGACGAATTCCCGAATAAACGCTGAGACGCTGCGTCGAAATGGGGTCATGAAAAACATCATCGTTTCTTTCGCAATCGCCGCTCTCACCTTGATTGGCTCCACTTCGGCACAGGCCCGGGACCATGGAAACCGCGGCTATTCCAGTGGTTATTCGAGCGGCTATCGTTCGTGTGACACTCCGGTTTATACCGAACGCTATCTCATCGGCTACGACCGCTGTGGCCGTGCCATCTGGGGCACGCGGGTGGTTCGCCGCTATGCGCCTGTCGTCCGTTACGTTGCGCCCTGCCCCACTCCGCGTTACCAGTCCTATTACCCGCAGCCAAGGTATTACAATCGCAACTCGGGGATCGTCATCCGCGCATCGTTCTGCCGGTGAGCGGCTAAGGAGCCACGACACTCCTGTCGTGTCTTTTGGAGATAGGAGATCGTAGATAGTGGATCGTAGATGAAGAGGTGGCCGGGGTTTCCCCCAATAACAAATAACCAATAACGAATAACCTTGCCCCGAAAGGCCAACCCAAGGGTTGACACCATGGCCCGGAGGTCGTAATCACTCGCCCCCCGTGCCATGCGAATGGCGGAGTAGCCAAGTGGTAAGGCAATGGTTTGCAAAACCGTCATTCGAGGGTTCGATTCCCTCCTCCGCCTCCATCGATTCAACGAGGAGCGCGCATGAGCTGGATTCCCCCTATTTTCCGATCGCTCCCGCTGGCCCTTCTGGTGGCCCAAGCGCAAGCCGCCGGGGAGTCGGGATGGGACGGCCACTTGGCGGAGCGGTATTCGGGACGTTGGAAGGAAATCCAGAAGGAGTTGGGCACACTCGCTCCACAGTTGGAAAAGCTGCCGCAGATTCCAATCGACGACCAGGGCGGCACGGGTGGCTACGCAAGCAACTACCAACTTGCCGCACCGACCGGCGATTCCCGTTGCAGCGTTGAAATCCATTGGCAGGGAAACCCTACCGTCGACCTGGTGGCCCTGGTTCCCGCCCGGCGCTATGACGCGAAAGGCTTGGATGCCCAATATGGTTTGCCACAGGAATTCACCGCGGAATTAATCGATGCCAAAGGCGACGTGATTCGCACGGTAGCCCATGAGGCCGACGTCCCCGGCAACCCCGTGCGGCGTGGGCATCCCTTTGTCTATCAAGTATCACCGCCCGTCGCTGCCGCGGGCTTGAGAATTTCCGCGGACCGCTTGAATCCGGATTACGAGGCGGAAGGGATTTTCGTGCATGCCTGGGCGGAGGCAATGGCCTTCGAAGGCACCCGCAACGTTGCCTTGGGGGCGGAGGTCAAAAGCATCGGTGGTGTTACTCCCCCGGCCCGCTGGCATTGGAGTCCGTCATTTCTTGTCGATGGCGAAACCCCGTTGGGATTGCCCGAATATCCGGTGGAAGCGCATGGCAACATCGGTTGGATTTCAGAGGCCCGGAAAAACGCGAATGAAAGCATCCGCTTGAGCCTCGACCTCGGGGAAGCAGCCTCGGTGGACGCGGTTCGTTTGGTGCCTGCCAAGCGACCGACCTCCGACCTTCCCAGCGGATTTGGATTTCCGCGGAAAATGGTGATCTCTGTTTCAGCAACAGGAGAAGCATCCGATTGGACGATGGTTGCCGAGCGGGACATGGGCAATCCAGGACACAATCCGGTGCTCATTTCGTTCAATGCCACCAACGCACGTCATGTCAGGGTGGAGGCCGTCCAATTGTGGAAGGCCTTCGACGACTACCCGGCTTTCTTCGCATTGAGCGAGGTGGAGGTTCTTTCCGGTGATAAAAATCTGGCCTTGGGCAAAGGCGTAAACTCGCCGGACGGGATGATGAATCTCATTGCCCAGGGCGGCCGGTTCTGGAGCAGCGCCGCCCTCAGTGATGGCTTCGGACCCGAAGGACGCCTGCTTCCGACACGTGAATGGATGCTTCAACTCGATGAACGCCTTCAGTTGGAAACCCGCCGCCATGATTTGCATGTCGAAGCAGGCCGCCTTGTCGACGGCTGGCGGCACACGGCGCAAATCGGCTTCGGCATCGTCATTTTGGCTGGAGCCTTTCTCATCATTGCCTTGCCGATCCGTTACCGGATTCATGCGCGCCGGGAGCTCGAAAAGGTCCGTGACCGGATTGCCGGCGATCTGCATGACGAAGTGGGCAGCAATCTCGGCAGCATCCAGATGTTCGCCGATCTCGCCGAAGGAAGGTCCGGCACTTCCGACGAGTTGAAACGCATCCAGCGAATCGCTGCTGAGACGGTCAGTGCCGTGCGTGATATCGTTTGGCTGCTGCGGCCGACCGGTGACCATCGCATCGGAACCGTGGAGCACTTGCGGGAAACGGCTTCAATCATGCTTGAGACCTTGCAATGGAAATTCAGCGCCAACGAGGAAGCATGGAACGTGGAACTTCCTGAGGAGTCCAACCGCGACTTGTTCCTCTTTTTCCGTGAAGCCCTGCACAACATCATGCGACATGCCAAAGCGGAAGCTGTCGAGATACGCGCGGAGAAAACGGAAACGCTATTTCGTCTGACAATCGCCGACGACGGTGTTGGCATCGATCCCGAAAGATTGGAGCGGCCTGCGACGTTGCGGGCTCTGAGGCAAAGATCCGAAGCCCTGCAGGCGGATCTCCAGGTCGACAGCCAGGCGGACAAAGGCACACGGTTGACGCTTAGTGTGCCGTTGGAAAAGAAGGCGAAACAAAAGCCGCGGCTCTAATCAAGGAGCGTGGGCGTCTCGCCCACATCTTCTCTCTTTCTTACTTCACACGAGCGGCGGTCTCCTGTCCGCCACAGCCCATGAGGTGACGATGGCGAGAGGTGAGCCGCCATTCATCGGCGATCCATGGACCGCGGCGATTCGGAGATCGCCGCTCCTTATACCTCTTCAGGCCCAACGGGTCGCCATCCCTCAGCCCAGCCCAACGGGCTGGGTCAGTTCGCAT